>JAWVFS010000128.1:0-9446 GCA_033855795.1 Solirubrobacteraceae bacterium
TCCCGAGCGGCTCGCCCCGCCCCAGCTCGAGGCCCACCGCGCCAAGCTCGCCGAGTACGAGACCCTGCACGCGGGCATGGAGCGGGACGGCCCGGCCGGGCCTCGCCTCGCGCTCGAGGCGGGCATCTCCCACGAGCGCGAGTGGGTGCGTTACTGGAAACGGCTGGCCGAGAGCGGCTAGTCGAGCCGGGCGGCGAGATCGGAAGCCGCAACCGCGCCCTCGCGGACGATCGACCACTCGCCGCGCGTCTCGAACGAGCGGAGGTCCACCACGGTCGACGGCGTGCCCGGCAGCTCCCCGGCATCGAGCACGAGGTCGACGCCGCGGCGGATCTCGTCGGGCACATCCTCGACGCGCCGTGGGTCGGGACCTCCCGCCCGGTTGGCGCTCGACTGCAGCACGGGCCAGCGCATGTCGGCGAGCGGCCCGAGGTCACCGGAGAGCTCCGGCACGCGCAGGCCAAGCGTCGCGGCGTCGGAGCCGCACGCTAGCGGGAAGCGCGCCGCCGGGTTGGGCAGGAGGACGGTGAGCGCGCCGGGCAGCAGCGCCAACAGGGCGCCTCGCGTGCGCTCCCCCAGCTCGGGGAGCGCCGCCAGGGCCAGCTCACGCTCGAAGAACATCACCGCCGCCGGCTTACCGGGCGGGCGGCCCTTGAGGCGATACAGGCGCTCGACGGCCTCGGGCGCGTCGGGCTCGCAGGCCAGCCCGTAGACGGTGTCGGCGGGAAACACCGCGACCCCGTGCACGTGCATGCAGCGCGCGAAGGTCTGGGCGTCGTCCCCGGTCACGTCCGCCGCGCGACCACGACGCGCGGGATCCCGGCCAGGTCGTCGCGTGCCTCGATGCGCGCGTAGCCGGCGCCCGCCAGCCCCTCCCGAACCGCCGCCGCCTGGCCGAGCCCGACCTCGAGCGCAACCCAGGGCACGCCGGCCTCGGAGAGCTCCGGCACGAGCCGCGAGATCACCTCGAGCCCGTCCTCCCCCGCCTCCAGTGCCGCCCGCGGCTCGTGGTGGATCTCGGGCGCCAGCGTGCTCAGCTCGTCCTCGGCGACATACGGCGGGTTCGCCACCACGGCGTCCCACGGCCCGGCGGCGCCGTTCACCAGGTCGGCGCGGTGCCAGGCCACGTCGAGGCCGAGCCGCTCGCCGTTGGCGCGCGCCACGACGAGCGCGTGGGCGCTGACGTCGCTGCCGGCCACCTCCAGGTCGGGCCGCTCGTGCTTGAGCGCCAGCGCGACGGCCCCGCTACCCGTCCCGATGTCGAGCACGCGGGCGCCGCGCGGCAGCTCGAGGGCCGCCTCCACGAGCAGCTCGGTTTCCGGCCGCGGGACGAGCACGCGGGAGTCCACCGCCAGCTCGAGGTCGCGGAACCCCCGCCGGCCGAGGATGTAGGCCACCGGCTCACGGCGCGCCCGGCGCGCGATCAGGGCGTCGAAGCGACCGTGCTGCGCCGCGGACAACGCCGTGCCGTTGCGCGCAAGCAGCGTCAGGCGGTCGACCTCGACCGCCTCGGCGAGCAGGACCTCCGCGTCCAGCCGCGGGGTCTCGCATCCGGCCGCGGCCAGGGTGGCGGTCGCGTGCGCGAGCGCCTGGGCGCTCATGCGTCCTCGGACTGCTGGAGACGGCGGCCCTTCTCGTCGGCCTGCAGCGCCTCCGTGAGCTCTTCGAGGCCCCCGTCGAGGACCGCGGGCAGGTTGTGCACCTTGAGGTCGATCCGGTGATCGGTGACCCTCTGCTCGGGGAAGTTGTAGGTGCGGATCTTCTCGGCCCGTTCGCCGCTGCCCACCTGGGCTCGCCGGTCGGCCGCCTCCTCGGCCTGCTGCTCCGCCTGCGCGCGCTCGAACAGGCGCGCGCGGAGCACGCGCATCGCCTTCTCGCGGTTCTGCTTCTGCGACTTCTCGTCCTGCATCGACACGACCAGCCCGGTCGGCTTGTGCGTGATGCGCACGGCCGAGTCCGTCGTGTTCACCGACTGGCCGCCGGGCCCGGAGGATCGGTACACGTCGACGTCGAGATCGTTCGGGTCCACGTCGACGTCCACGTCCTCGGCCTCGGGAAGCACCGCCACCGTCGCCGTGGAGGTGTGGATGCGGCCCTGCGACTCCGTCTCCGGAATGCGCTGCACGCGATGCGTGCCGCCCTCGTGCTTGAACACCGAGTAGGCCCCGTCGCCCTTCACCGCGAAGGTGTACGCCCCGTCCCCGGCGGCGAGCGATTCCGTCTGAAAGCCGCGACGCTCGGCGTACTTGGACAGCATGCGCTGGAGGTCCCCGGCCCACAGGCCGGCCTCGTCGCCTCCCGCCCCGGCGCGCACCTCGACGATCACGTTCTTGTCGTCGTTGGGGTCGCGCTCGACCATGGCGAGACGGATCTCCTCCTCCAGCTCGGCCATGCGCCGCTGCGACGTGGCCAGCATCTCCCGCAGCTCGGGGTCGTCACCGTCCTCGCCGATCAGCTCGCGCGCACCGGCCGCGTCGTCCACCGCCCGCCGCCAGTCGGTGGCCAGCTTCGCCGCCGGCTCCAGCTCGTGGTACTCGCGTCCGACCCGGGCATAGCGCTCGCGATCGGCGATCACCTCGGGATCGGCCATCTCGCGCTCGAGCTCGGCGAAGCGCGCCTCGATCTGCTCCACCAGCTTCTCGATCATGCGGCCGAGTCTAGGGCGCGGATCAGGCGACCGGAGCGGACCGGCTGGCCGGCGGCCGGCTGGGCGCGAACGTGTCCGCGAGCAGGTCGAGCTCCGCGTCGAGCGCGCGCGGCAGGCCGTCCACGTCCCCGAGCACGTCGGGATCGGCCTGGAACGCGAAGTGCACGCCGTCACGGTAGGTGAAGAAGGCCACCGACAGGGCATGCTCGGCGCCCAAAGGCGCGAGGGTGTAGGCCTCGTCGAGCTCCGCGCCCAGCAGGTAGAAGGGTCGGCGCGGCCCGCGCACGTTGGACACGCTGAGGTTGAACATCCGCGCGCTGTTCGCGGCCCGGGCGAGTCCGGTGCGCAGCGGGCCCGGAACCACCGCCAGGGCATCGATCGCCAGCGCCGTGGCCGCGGGTCGGCGAACGGCCTTGAAGCGTTCCGTTCGATCGTGCACGCGCGCGAGCCGGTCGGCCGGGTCGGCCCGATGCACCGGGAGCTCGAGGAAGGCGAATGACAGCGCGTTGCCGAAGCGCGCGCGGTCGTCCTCCGGATGCAGGCTGACGGGCACCATCGCCTTCAGCGCGCGCGGGGCCTCCCCGACCTCGAGGGCGAGGCGCCGCAGCGTGCCGGCCACGAGCGCCAGTCCCACGTCGTTCAGCGTCACGTCGGCCGCGCGCTTCACGTCGACGAGCGCGGGAGCCGGCAGGCGCCGCAGGGCCACCGTACGGGCCGGTCCCACCGGACGGTTGAGATGCGAACGCGGGGCGGGCTCGAGCACGTCCTCGCGCAGGGCGCCGGACGCCAGCGTCAGCGCCGCCACCGCCGACGACGCGGCGGAGCCGGGTGCGCGAGCGGCGCTCAGCGCACGGCCGGTGACGCGGCGCGCCACATCGACCTGCGCGCGCGCGGCCGCGGCCGCGAGCCGCGCGGGGCCCGGCAGCGGCGAGGGCGACCATCCCTCCTCGGCGGCCTCCCGCGGCGGCGCGTCGGCCGAGTCGAAGAGCACCAGGCCCAGCTCCATTGCCGAGGTCCCGTCCACCAGCGCGTGATGGAAGCGGCCGATGAGGCCCACGCGCCCATCCTCGAGCCGCGGGACGAGCACGAGGTGCCACAGCGGCCGGCGCCGGTCCAGCGGCTCGGACAGCAGGGCGTCGGTGAGCGCGCCGAAGCTGGCGTGGTCCATGGCCTCGCCGGGCGCGGTGTAGCCGTCGACGTGGGCGACGACGCGGAAGTCGGGGTCGTCGACCCAGAAGGGGTCGCCCATGCCGGGCGGCGGCGAGACCACTCGCTGGCGAAAGCGCGGCATGAGAGGCAGACGCGCGTCGATCGATTCGCGCAGCGCCTCGACGGTCGGCCGCGGCCGCCTCCGGTCCGGGGCGAAGAAGGCGATCCAGGTGACGTGCATGTGCACGCGCGGTTCCTCCAGCCGGACGAAGGAGGCATCCAGCGCCGAGAGCTGCGTCAACGCCATCCCGTCTCCGATTCTGCCAATTCCCCGTGGTGCGTGGCGATTCCCTTTCGGGGGTGAGACTAGGCGACGACCTCGACACCAACAAGATCGTCGGCGTCGGCCTCGCCCGGGCGCTCGACGGCCAGAACGGCCTCGAGCGCGGCGATGGCCACGGCGAGCTCGGCGACGTCCGGCTCGCGGGTCGTGAGCTTCTGCAGCTGGAGGCCCGGCCACATGACGGTGCGCACCCAGCGCTTGCGGCGGTTGCGCCCCGCCCACTTGATGATCTCGAAGGAGATGCCGGCGATCAGCGGGACGCCGAGGATGCGCGAGGCCACGAGCAGATACCACGCGGGCAGCCCGAGCGGCGCGAAGGTGAAGATGGCCACGATCATCACGATCAGCAGGAAGCTCGTGCCACAGCGCGGGTGCAGGCGCGAGTAGCGAGCGGCGTTCTCCGGCGTCAACGGCTCGCCGGCCTCGTAGCAGGCGATCGTCTTGTGCTCGGCGCCGTGGTACTCGAACACCCGGCGCAGGTCGCGCAGGCGCGAGAGCAGGAGCAGGTATCCCAGGAAGATCGCCGTGCGCAGGATTCCCTCGATCAGCCAGAACAGCACCGACGAGTGCAGGGAGTCCTTGATCAGGCTCGTGAGCCCGACGGGGACGACGAAGAACAGGCCGATCGCGAACGCCATCGCGACCACCACGGTGCCCACCCACGCTCCGCTGGAGATCGGCTCCTCGTCCTCGGGGAGCTGAGCGTTGGCCGAGATGCCCAGCGCCTTGAAGCCGATCTTCAGCGACTCGACGAGCGCCACGACGCCGCGGATGATCGGCCAGCGCAGCACGGGGTGCTTCTTGGTCCACGAGACGAGTGGGAAGGACTGCACCTCGATCTCGCCGTGTGCCCCCTCCTCCGGATCCAGCTTCCCGTCGTGCAGGTCCTCGGCAACGGGCTTGCGCACGGCCACGGCCCAGGTCGAGATACCGCGCATCATCACGCCCTCGAGCACGGCCTGGCCGCCCACGGGAGCGTCCCGCTGGGCCATCAGCGCGCCGTCGGGCAGGCGGGCGCTCTCGTCGGCCACGGGCGCGTTACGCCTTGGAAGACGCGCGCTTGGCGGCGCGGCGCTGGAAGCGCTCCACGCGGCCGCCCGAGTCCACGAGCTTCTGACGCCCGGTGTAGAACGGGTGGCAGTTCGAGCAGATCTCGACGTGCAGCTCGGGCTTGGTCGAGCGCGTGGTGAACTCGTTGCCGCAGGTGCAGCGAACGTGCGCCTCGACGTATTCGGGATGGATCTCGGTCTTCATGAGTTCGATTCTAGCTGGGCCGACCAGGCCAGCGGCCGGCGGATCAGCGGGCTTTGGTTCCCGGCGCCAGCGTGACGGTGGCGTTCAGGCGGGTGCTGAAGCTCCAGACCTTCTGGGTGCCGCCATTGGCGTCGGACGCAGGGTCCGTCCCGCTGGCGCTGCGCGCGTTGGCCGGATCGGAGGAGACCTTCCCGTGGATGACCCGCCGGTGCGTGACCGCCGACTGGGAGACGGAGAGGAGGGCTGTCCCCGGGTTGACGGTTGGATCGTGGTTGAAATCGTCGAACCGGGGATTGCCCGAGCAGGTGGGCTCGCCCACCGTATCGAGCGATGGCACGACTCCCAGCTCGACGGCCGTGCCGCGGCGCCGCGGAGCTCCCGTGAGCTCCGGCGGCCCGCTGGCGTGGTTGTGGGTGGTGCAGGTCCCGGCCGGGAACCCCGTGAACGGCGGAAACGGAGGGCAACCCGCCGGCGGGTCCGGGCGCTGGGTCTTCGTGTCCTGTCCGGGGCCGGTCACGCTGCGCAGGACGTAGACGAACGCGAGCTGGAACCGGCGGCCCTGGCGGAAGCGCCCGAACAGGACCTGGTAGGCCGCGTGGTAGCGAGCGGTCTGGGCGTCGGAATACGTCGTGACCGGGTAGTCGCACGGGGTCCCGGTCGAGGGATTGGGCGTGGAGGTGACCTCGTTGCCCTGCGAAGCGTCGGTCCCTTCGTAGGTGAGCACGTACTGGCGGTAGGGGCCCGACATCCAGCTCGGCGGCCGGAGCGGCCGGGCCTGCGCGCATGGTGTGACGACCGCCGGCACGGCCAAGAGCACGGCGATGAGGGCTCGACGGGAGGGCGCCATACGGAGGTGCGCTCCGCATTGTCGGCGCTGCGCGGCCGGTACGGGTTAGCGATTGCTTAAGGCGCTCAGCGCGCGCTGTTCGTCCCGGCGACCGGGCAGGGCACGGTCAGTCCGTTGTCGGCCTCGTTGGACTCGGCGACAGCGCCGCCGGCGTCGGCGGTGGCGACCATGGGACTGCCCTGGGTACAGCGGGGCCCGGTGAACTCGAGCGGGGGCACCGTGCTCTCGCCCGCGTGCAGCAGGCCCACGGTCTCGGTCGGCACGACCGGGACGCCGCCGACGGTCAGGCTCACGTCGAAGTTGCGCGCCGCCGAGGCCCCGTCGTTGCGGACGGTGACGAAGTACTGCCGCGGGTTCACGGCGGATCGCTTGATGCTGGCGATCCGCAGGTTGGGCCGCAGATCGGGTTGCCTGCACGCCGGGGTGACGTGCTGTGCCCGCGCGAATACACGGCCGTCAGCGCCGGTCCAGCGGAAGCTCACCACCGCGCGATAGCCGGCGGGGGCCGCCAAGTTCTCCACCTTCTGGCGAAACTTGAACCGGCCGACGCCCGGGTTGGCCCGGTTCCACACCCCGAGGCCCGGCGCGGCCACACGCTTGAAGACGCTGCTCCCGCGGGCGCGCCGGAACAGGTCGAAGCGCATCTCCATGCGGTCCTGGCCGGCACGAAGCGAGCGCATCGTCCCGCTGAACGCCGCGTAGCGCTGAGCCGCGTCGAGGGAGGCATGGCAGCGATCGAGCTGCGCGGACGCGCGCGGGGGGCTCGCGGACTGGGCCGCGGCGGACAGCGAGAGCAGGCCCGCGCAGGCGATGACAAGGAGACGTCGCATCATGGGAACACCCCCTTAACAACGGGGCGAATGCATGGTTGCGGGTCTACGTGATGGTGTACAGGGGGCCGTCGCCGCCCTCGGGCGGCGTGAGGCGGCCGCCCTTCGCCGTGATCGCCCCGCACTGCACGCAGTTCGTGTAGTTGACGATCACGTCGACCTCGCCCTCCTCGGGCGCGTCCTCCGGCAGCTCGTAGACGCCGGCGGGGCACATGTACACCCAGGCCTCGGCCACCTCGCGCGGCACCCGCTTCTGCACGCGGATGTGGTTCGGCGCGTCGTCGCGGGTCGCGTTCCCCGTGACGTAGACGCTCGAGAGCTTGTCGAACGTGTACTTCCCGTCGGGCTTCGGATACTTCTTGTGCCTGTCGCCGATGAACACCGGCGCGTCGGCATCGCGATGGTTGTGCCAGCGGCCACCCGGGAACCGGCCCTTGCTGACCACCATTGCGTTCGTGATGGCGCCGCCGACGAAGAAGCCCTTGGAGAACGGCTGCTTCATGTTCCGCGTCTCGTACAGATCCTCGCCGATGATCGAGTCCTCGACCCTCTGTTCGTAGGCGCTGAAGTTCGTCGAGCCGCCCTTGAGCTCCTTGTAGATGGTGTCGGCGGCGAGCATCCCCGCCTGGATGGCGTAGTGGATGCCCTTCAGCCTTGGCACGTTGATCATGCCGGCGCCGTCGCCGGCCAGCGCAAGCCCCGGCGCCGTCAGCTTGGGCATCGCCCAGTACCCGCCCTCCGGGATCGCCTTGGCGCCCCAGGTGACGCGCTTGCCGCCCTCGAGGATCTTGCGTACGAGCCGGCTCTGCTTGAACTCCTGGAGGACGTCGTGCCCGGACAGGGTGGCATCGGTGTAGTCGAGGCCGACCACGAAGCCCAGCGAGACCTTGTCCTCGCCCATCGGGTAGATCCAGGAGCCGCCGAACTCGCGGTACTTGGCGCGGTAGCGCAGCGGCCAGCCGAGCGTGTGGATGATTCGGTCGAGCGGTTTCGGAACCTCCCACACCTCCTTGACGCCGAGCGACCAGACCTGCGGCTCGCGGTCCGCGGCGAGATCGAACTCGCGGATCGCGGCGCCGGTGAGATGGCCCCACGTGCCCTCGGCGAGGACCGTGGCCTGCGCCGCGAGGTCGGAGCCCGGCTCGAAGTTGCCCAGCGGCTCGCCGTCCTTGCCGCGCCCCTTGTCCCCGGAGCGCACGCCGCGCACGACGCCGTCCTCGACCAGCAGCTGCGTCGCCGAGGTCTCCGTGAGGATGTAGGCGCCTGCCTCCTCCGCCTTCTCGGCCAGCCAGCGCGACAGCTCGGCGACGGACACGACGTAGTTGCCGTGGTTGCGGAACGGCGGCGGCGTCGGCTTGAGCGGAAGCGCGATACCCGAGGAGAGCATCCAGTAGACCGTCTCCTTACTCACCTCGTCGCCGTACCGGAACGGCCACTCCTTCGGGTCCACGTCCGGGAACAGCGCGCGCAGCGGCTCCGGTTGCATGCAGGCGCCCGAGAGGTTGTGCGCGCCACACGCCTTGCCCTTCTCGACCACGGCCACCGGAACCTCGCCGAGCCGCTCGGACAGCGCCTCGTCCTCAGCCAGCAGCTGCAGCAGGCGGTTGGCGCAGGCCAAGCCCGCGGGGCCGCCGCCGACGATCACGACGCCGACGTCGATGCGGTCGTCCTCGCCGTCGAGCTCGCGCTTGACGAACTCGTTCGGCGAATCGACCGGCGGCGAGTACGCGCTCGGCGGGACGCCACGACCGTTCGGCCCAGCCATGGTGGGGTCAGCCGCCCTTCTTCGCCTTCACGGCCTCGGTCAGCTTGGGCACGATCTTGTTCAGGTCGCCCACGATGCCCAGGTCGGAGAACTCGAAGATCGGCGCGTTCGAATCCTTGTTGATCGCGACGATGTTCTCGGAGTTCTGCATGCCGACCTTGTGCTGGATCGCGCCCGAGATCCCCGCGGCCAGGTACAGCTTCGGTGCGACCGTCTTGCCGGTCTGGCCGATCTGGCCCGCGTACGGGAACCAGCCGGCATCGACCACCGCGCGGGTCGCAGCCACCGCTCCGCCCAACGCCTTGGCGAGCTCGTCGAGCTGGCCGAAGCCGTCGGCCTGGCCGAGGCCGCGACCCCCGGCCACGAGGATGTCGGCGTCCTCGATGTTCACGTCCGCGCCGCGCTGCTCGCCGCGCTCGACCATCGTGGCCTTGTTCGACCAGGGCGAGTACTCGACGTCGACGTCCTCGACCGTCGCGCTCCCCCCGTCGGACTCGCTGGCCTCGAAGGCGTTGAGCCGGCCGATGATCACGCCGACGTCGCCCTTGTAGCGCGACTCGGAGATCGAGGAGTCCTGCAGGATCGGGCGCTCGGCCACGAGCTTCGAATCC
>JAWVFS010000129.1:0-8961 GCA_033855795.1 Solirubrobacteraceae bacterium
CTCGAGGGCGAGAACGAGCGCCTGCCCGCCACCGGGCCGAGCTTCCGCGACGCCACGCGCGTGGCGGGCGCCAACGGTGAGATCTGGACCGACATCTACCTGTCCAACCGCGACGCCCTGGTCCAGCAGCTCGACGAGACCGCGCGCCGCCTGGCCGGCGTGCGCGACGCGCTCGCGGCGGCGGACCGTGAGGGGATCGCGGCCTGGAACGAACGGGCGGCCGCCGACCGGCGGGTGCTGCTGGAGACCGGCCTCGCCGGCGGCCCGGTGCACGAGCTCCGCGTGTCGGTGCCGAACCGGCCGGGCGTGGTGGCCGAGATCGCGCTCGAGCTCGGCCGTGCTGGTATCAACATCACGGACATGGCCCTGTATCCCGCCGCCGACATGCGCGAGGGCGTGGTGGCCCTGTGGATCACGGGCGACGAGTCCGCCGCCCGCGCCGAGGAGCGGGCCGCGGCGCTCGGCTTCCCGGTGGCGCGCGCGTGAGCCGCGTCCGCTTCGATCCGGCGCCCCCGCTGAAGGGGTCGATCACCGCGCCGCCCGACAAGTCGATCTCTCATCGCGCCGCGCTGTTCGCGGCCATGAGCGAGGACCCGGTCTCGATCGTCAACTACCTCGACGCCGGGGACACCAACTCCACCCTCGACGCGATCCGCGCGCTCGGGGTGCTCATCGAGCAGCGCGCGGACGAGCTGGTGGTCCGGGGCGGCGGCATGCGCAGCGTGCAGGAGCTCGACGCGCCGATCGACGTCGGCAACGCCGGCACGCTGATGCGCCTGCTGCCCGGGTGGCTCGCCGGCCAGGAGGGCGCCAGCTGGACGCTCGACGGCGACGCGTCGATCCGCCGCCGGCCCGTGGACCGGATCGCCGAGCCGCTGCGCCTGATGGGCGCGGAGGTGGACGCGCGCGAGGGCCGCTTCCCACCCTTCACGGTCCGCGGCGCGCGCCTGCGGGGCATCGAGTACGAGCTGGCGTCGGCGAGCGCCCAGGTGAAGTCCTGCGTGCTGATCGCCGGCGTGGTGGCCGACGGCGAGACCGCGGTCATCACGCCGTCGGCGACCCGCGACCACACTGAGCGCATGCTGAAGGCGGCCGGCGTCGACGTCCGCTGCGTCGACCGGCGTGCCTCGGTTGGCAACGTCGACGAGCTCGAGCTGGAACGCGTCGTCGTCCCCGGCGACATGTCCTCGGCCGCCTTCCTCGTGGCGGCGGGCGTGCTGGTCCCCGGATCGCGGCTGGTCGTCGAGAACGTCGGGACCAACTGGACGCGGGCGGGCTTCCTGCGGATCGCGGACCGGATGGGCGCGGTCGTCGTGGGCGATCTCGAGCAGGAGCCGCGCGAGCTCCCGGCCGAGGAGCCGGTGTCCGACCTCGACGTACGCGCCGGACCGCTCGTCGCCACCGACGTGGCGCCGGAGGAGGTCCCGCTCGCGATCGACGAGCTGCCGCTGGTGGCGCTGATGGGGTGCTTCGCCGAGGGCGAGACGGTCGTCCGCGGGGCGCACGAGCTGCGCCTGAAGGAGACCGACCGCATCACCGCCGTCGTCGAGGGTCTCCGCGGCCTCGGCGCCGAGATCGAGGCCGGGGACGACGGCTTCGCCGTGACCGGCACCGGCGGCCTGAACGGCGGCGTGTTCGACGCCCACGGCGACCACCGCCTGGCGATGATGGGCGCGGTGGCGGGCCTCGCCTCCCGCGAGGGGGTCGAGGTGATCGGGATGGACGCGGCCACCATCTCCTATCCGGACTTCCTCGACGACATGCGCGCACTCGAGGCGCTGGCCTAGTGCCCCGCGCTCGGCGTCACGAGAAGGACCACGCATGATCGTCGCCGTCGACGGGCCCGCGGGCGCGGGCAAGTCGACCGTGGCGCGGGCGGCCGCCGACGCCCTCGGCTTCACCTACCTCGACTCGGGCGCCATGTACCGGGCCGTGGCGCTGGGCGCGCTGGAGCGGAAACGGCCGCCGGCCGAGGTCGCGCGCGATGCCGCCATCGAGCTCGGCGACGGCGCCGTGCGACTCGACGGTCGCGACGTGACCGCGGCGATCCGGGCGCCCGCGGTGTCCGAGGCCGCCTCGCGGGTCGCGGCGGACCCCGATGTGCGGGCGGCGCTGGTCGAGCGGCAGCGCGGGCTCATGGCGACCGGCGACTGGGTGGCCGAAGGGCGCGACATCGGCACGGTGGTGGCGCCGGACGCCGCCGTCAAGGTGTTCCTCACCGCCAGCCCCGAGGAGCGGGCGCGCCGCCGCGCCGCCGAGCTGGGGGCGGACGAGCGCGCGGTGCTCGCCGACCAGGCGCTGCGCGACGAGCGCGACCGCACGCGCTCGCACAGCCCGCTGCGTCCGGCCGCGGGCGCGGTCGAACTGGACACCACCGGGCTGTCGGTGGATCAGGTCGTCGCGCGGATCGCCGAGCTCGTGCGCCACACTGGCCGCTGACATGAAGGTCGCGGTCGTCGGATATCCCAACGTGGGCAAGTCCTCGCTCGTCAACCGGCTCGCCGGCTCGCGCGAGGCGGTCGTGCACGAGCGCGCGGGGGTGACACGCGATCGCAAGGAGGTGCCCGCGGAGTGGAGCGGGCGCGACTTCACGCTGGTCGACACCGGAGGCGTCGACCTCGCCGACCGCGACGCGCTGTCCGTCGCGGTCCAGGACCAGGCGCGGGCCGCTCTGGCGGACGCCGCGGTGGTCGTGCTCGTCGTCGACGCGCGCGCCGGGCCGCGGCCGGGGGACGAGGAGCTGGCGGCGCTCCTGCGCCGTTCGGACCGGCCCGTGATCGTGGCGGCCAACAAGTGCGACGCCCCGGCCGACCTGGCCCTGGCGGCCGAGTTCCACCGCCTCGGGCTCGGCGACCCGGTGCCCGTCTCGGCCGCCCACGGGCTGGGGACCGGGGACCTGCTGGACCGGGTGGTGGCGGCGCTCCCCGGCGACGCGCCGGCCGTCGCGGACGACCCCGACGCGATCCGCCTGGCTGTGATCGGTCGTCCCAACGTCGGAAAGTCCTCGCTGGTCAACCGCTTTCTCGGCGCCGAGCGCGTGATCGTCTCCGACCGCGCCGGCACGACCCGCGACGCCATCGACACCCGCCTGGAGGTGGACGGACGTCAGCTCGTCGTGGTCGACACCGCGGGCCTGCGCCGCGCCGCCAAGGTGGCCGAGGACATCGAGTACTACACGGCGCTGCGCTCCCGCCGCGCGGCCGACCGGGCCGACGTGGCCCTCGTCGTGTGCGACGCCTCGGCCGGGGTGACGTCGCAGGACCTGCGGGTGGCCGAGCTGGCCATGCAGAGCGGGTGCGCGACCGCGCTCGTGCTGAACAAGTGGGACCTGGCCGGCGAGCTCGACCTCGAGCACGAGCGCGCGCGCGTGGCGTCCCGCCTGCGCCTGCGCCCGCGCGTGCTGACGGCCAGCGCCACGACCGGGCGCAACCTCGCCCGCCTGCTGGCCGAGGCGATCGCGCTCGGCGACCGCAGGCGCGAACGCATCCCGACGCCGGAGCTCAACCGCTTCCTCGCCGATCTCGTGGCGACGCGCCAGCCCCCGGCGCGTCAGGGCAACCGCCTCAAGCTGCTCTACATGGCCCAGGTCGGCGTGCGCCCGCCCCGCTTCGCCGTTCAGGTCAATCACCGGCGCCGGCTGACGCGCGACTACGCCTACTTCCTCGAGAACCGCCTGCGTGCCCGCTACCGGCTCGAGGGCGTCCCGCTGGTGATCGACTTCGCCGAGCGCGGCCGGCGCCGCGCCGAGGGCGGACGCCGCGCGACCGGCGCGCCGGCAGGCCCTTCGTGATTCACTGTCGCGCCGCGTGACCGAGACCGCCGCGCCCCCTCGCGACCGTGGCCGGGACGATGTCCTCGTCGCCGCCCATCGGCGCAGGCGCGCGCTCGTGCTCATCGGCGCCGGGCTGGTGGTCCTCGTCGTCGTGCTGCTGCTGCGCTCGTGCGGCGGCGACTCGCCCCCGGCCGAGGGCGCCGCCAAGTTCGTCCCGGCGCGGGTCCTGGCCTGGGTCCACGTCTCGACCGACCGCGGCCGCGACGGGGTGCAGCGCGCGGTCGACCTCGCCAAGCGCTTTCCCAGCTACGGCCGCGTGCAGGACCGCCTGCTGGCCCGGCTCGCCAGCGGCGCCCAGCCGGTGCGCTACGACCGCGACCTCGCGCCCTGGCTCGGCGGGGAGGTCGGGCTGGCGCTGCTCGACACCACCGGACAGACGGCCGGCACGCTGATCGTGGCGGCCGTGGCGGACCGCGGGAAGGCCGACGCGTACCTGCGGCGGTCCGGGCAATCCTCCACCGCCACCTACCGCGGCGTCGTGATCCGCCGCTTCGGCACCGTGGCGAGCACGATCACCGGCGGCTACCTGCTGATCGGGCAGGAGTCCGTGCTGCGGGGCGTAATCGACTCGAGGCACGGCCGGGGCAAGACGCTCGCGGCCGACGCGACCTACCGCCGAGCCATGCGCGGGCTCCCCGCGGGCCGGGCGGCCGACGCCTACCTCACTCCGGGCGGCGTGCGCCGTCTGCTCCAGCCGCAGGGCGGCGTGCTGGGGGTTGCCGGCGTGCTGCTCGACCAACCGGCCCTGGCCGGGGCGGGCGTGGCGCTCACGGCTCAGGGCGGCAGCGCGCGTCTGACCGTGCATTCGATCCGCGATCCGCGCCTGGCGCGCGGCCGCGCGCCCACCTTCGGCTCCTTCGCACCCTCCCTGACGGGCGCGGTGCCGAAGAACGTGATGGCCTACGTCGGGATCAGTCAGCTCGACAAGGCCGCCCGGCGCATCCTGTCGATCAGCGCGGCCACCGGTGCCGCGGGCGCGCGCATCCAGCAGCTGCTGCGCACCCGTGCCCAGGACTTCTCGCGCCGCACCGGCGTCAACGTCGAGCGCGACGTGCTGCCGCTGTTCCGGGGCGAGGTCGCGCTGTCGCTGACGTCGTCGCTGCCCTCGCCGTATCTGACCGTCATCGCTCGGACCAACGACGAGGCGCGGACGCGCACGGCACTGGGCAAGCTCCAGGCTCCGCTCGTCCAGCTGTTCCTGCCGCAGACCGCGCAGCCGGGGCAGGCGCCGACGTTCGCCGAGCGCGACATCGGCGGCGGGGTGCAGGCCTTCTCGCTCGACCTTGCCCCCGGCGTGCAGATCAACTACGCCGTGTTCGACGGCAAGCTCGTGATCTCGACGAACCTCGAGGGCGTACGCGCGGTCAAGCGGGCAGGAGGATCGCTCACCGACAACGGCTCCTATCAGGCCACGCTGGGGAGCCGCCCGAAACGAGTGACCTCGCTAGTCTTCCTCGACTTCAGCCAGCTCCTCGGACTGGGCGAGCGTACGGGGCTCAACGCCAACCGCAGCTACCTCGCGGCGCGCAACGACCTCCGGCGCATACGGGCGCTCGGCGCCTCCACGTCCGGCGGGGGGACGGAATCGACCACGGAGCTCCGCCTGCAGATCTCATGACCAACGCTTCCGACAAAGAATTCCTGTTCACGTCCGAGTCGGTGACCGAGGGACATCCCGACAAGGTTGCCGACCAGATCTCCGACGGCGTGCTCGACGCCGTCCTGCGCGACGACCCGGCCGGCCGGGTGGCGTGCGAGACGCTCGTGAACACGGGCCTGGTCGTCGTGTCCGGCGAGATCTCGACCACGACCTACGTGGACATCCAGGACATCGCCCGCGAGACGATCCGCAAGATCGGCTACACCGACGCCGACCTCGGCTTCTCGGCCGACTCGTGCGCGGTCATCAACGCGATCGACAAGCAGTCGTCCGACATCGCCCAGGGCGTGAACGAGGCGCTCGAGGCCCGCACCGACCCCGCCGACGACGACGCGCTCGACGTCGCGGGCGCGGGGGACCAGGGCATGATGTTCGGCTACGCCACCCGCGAGACCCCCGAGCTGATGCCGATGCCGATCTCGCTCGCCCACAAGCTCGCGCACCGCCTCGCGGAGGTCCGCCGGGCGGACGTCATCCCGTATCTGCGGCCGGACGGCAAGACCCAGGTCACGGTTCGCTACGAGAACGGCCGCCCGATCGAGATCGAGAAGGTCCTGGTCTCGACCCAGCACAACGACGGGATCGACCCGGACGCGATGATCCGGCCCGACCTGTGGGAGCACGTCCTGCATCCGGTGCTGCCGGCCGAGCTCTACGACGAGCGCCGGCTCAACACGCCGAAGAACTTCCTGGTCAACCCGACGGGGCGCTTCGTGATCGGCGGCCCCGTCGGCGACTGCGGACTGACCGGGCGCAAGATCATCGTCGACACCTACGGCGGCATGGCCCGCCACGGCGGCGGCGCGTTCAGCGGGAAGGACCCGTCGAAGGTCGACCGCTCCGCGGCGTACGCGGCCCGCTACGTCGCCAAGAACGTGGTCGCCGCCGGCCTGGCCGACCGCTGCGAGGTCCAGGTGGCCTACGCGATCGGCGTGGCCCACCCGGTGTCGGTGATGGTGGAGACGTTCGGCACAGAGCGAGTGCCCGACGCCAGGATCCGCGAGCTGATCGATGAGCACTTCGATCTGCGGCCCGGCGCCTTCCGCAAGTACCTCGACCTGCACCGGCCGATCTTCCAGAAGACCGCGGCCTACGGCCACTTCGGCCGGGAGGACCACGACTTCACGTGGGAAAAAACCGACAAGGCCGAGGCACTCCGCGAGGCGGCGGGCGTCGAGCAGGCGCAGGGCGCGGTCTCGTAGTCAAGTCGTCAGTCGTCAGTCCTCAGTCGTCAGAGCGAGGCCCGGGCCCAGCAACTGACGTCTGACGTCTGACGTCTGACGACCGTCAGGTCGTGGCGGCCGGCGGAGGCGGCGGAGGCGGCGCCCCGGTCAGGCCCTGCTGTTGCAGGCCCTGCGCCTGCGCCTGCGAGGCCTCGTGCAGAGCCTGCTCGACCTTCTTGGCGACCTTCTCGGGCTGGCCCACGCCCACGAAGGAGAAGTCGGCGTCGTCGGTGCCGGCCGTGTCGTAGTCGACCGTCCCGACCAGGAGGATGCGATCGAGCACGCCCTGCTCGGTGTTGACGTTCTGGATCCGGTCGACCCGGGTCTCCTGCACGTTGCGAGAGACGATTCCCCGGCGGATCCGCAGCCGCTGGTTGGTGATCGAGTAGGTGGTGGCGATCCGCCGGATGAAGCCCGCGATCACCGCGACGGCGAAGAACGCGACCGCGATCGCGATCCCGATGCCGGTCGAGCCCACGAGCAGGCCGATCGCGCCGGCCAGGACGGCGATCACGAGACCCTTGATGTAGAAGCTCAGGATCGCCCGCCAGCTGGGGTGACCCTCGAAGATGATGTGCTCCCCCTCGCGCAGGTCCACGTGGCCAGCGTACCCGCTCGGGCGCGTCCGCGGCCGGTCCTACGCTGGCCCGGAGATGTCCACGATCGCCAAGGTGGAGCCCCTGACCACCGCGCGCACGCTGCGGGGGCCCTTCGACTACCGGCTCCCCGCCGCGCTGGCGGGCGTGGGGGTCGGCTCCCTGCTCGTCGTCCCCTTCGGTCGCCGGCGGGTGCTGGGCGTCGTGGTCGACCTGGCGACCGAATCGGCCATCGCCCCCGAGCGGCTCGCCGCCCCGCTGCACGCGCTCGAGCAGGGCGTCCCCGCCGAGCTCGTGCGCCTCGCCCACTGGATCGCCGACGAGTACTGCTCCACCCCGGCCCGCGCCCTCAACCTGGTGCTCCCGCCCGGCGCCGGGCCACGGCCCCGCGTGCGGGCTCGCACGACGCTGTCGGCGGAGCTGACCGCGGCAGGCGCCGCCGCCCTCGAGGAGGGCGCCCGCCTCGGGGCACGCCAGCGAGCGGCGCTCGAGGCGCTGCGCGCCGCCGGCGCGCCGCTGGCGACGGCCGGGCTGCCGGGCGGGCACGCGACGGCCCGGCGGCTGGCCGAGCGCCGGCTCGTCGGTCTCGAGCGCCGCGCGCAGGGACGGCGCCCACGCCATGTGGCGGTCGGTTCGCCCGCTCCGGTCGAGGCGCCGCCGTTGACCGGCGCCCAGGCGGCCGCGCTGGCACCGATCGAGGCCGCGATCGCCGCCGGCCGGACCGAGCGGCTGTTGCTGCACGGGGTCACGGGCTCGGGCAAGACCGAGGTCTACGTGCGCGCGGCGGCGGCCACGCTGGAGCGCGGGCGCACGGCGATCGTGATGGTGCCGGAGATCGCGCTGACCCCGCAGATCGTCGCCCGGTTCATCGCCCGGTTCGGCGACACCGTCGCGGTGCTGCACTCGCGCCTGTCGGACGGCGAGCGCTACGACGAGTGGCGCCGCCTGCGCGCCGGCGAGGCACACGTGTGCGTCGGCCCGCGCTCGGCGGTGTTCGCGCCGCTCGCCGGGCTCGGGCTGGTGGTGATCGACGAGGAGCACGACTCCTCCTACAAGCACGAGGGGGATCCGCGCTACGACGCGCGCCGGGTGGCCGAGCGGCGCACCGAGGCAGCCGGCGCCGTGCTGCTGGCAGGGAGCGCGACACCGCGGCCGGAGAGCTGGCGTTCCCTGCGGCGCCTGCATCTCTCCGAGCGCGTGGACGGGCGGCCGCTGCCCCCGGTCGAGGTGGTGGACATGCGCGACGCGGCGCACGCGCTGCACCCGCGAACCCGCGAGGCGCTCGAGCGGGTCCGCCGCGAGCGGCGCAAGGCGATCGTGCTCCTCAACCGGCGCGGCTGGTCGAACTTCCTCTCCTGCCGTTCGTGCGGGCGGGTGTGGGAATGCCCGCACTGCGACGTGGCGCTGGTGCTGCACCGGGCGGCCGGCACGGTCACCTGCCACCACTGCGGCCACAGCGAGCCGGTCGCGGAGCGCTGCGGCTCCTGCGGCTCGCTGTCGGTCGCTCGCCACGGCGCGGGTACCGAGCGCCTGGAGCACGAGCTGACCGCGGCGTTCTCGGCCGACCCGGCGTTCCCGGTGTTCCGGCTGGACTCCGACACCGCGGCCCGGCGCGGCGCGGTGGCCGGCCTGCTCGAGGGCTTCGACGGC
>JAWVFS010000130.1:0-7849 GCA_033855795.1 Solirubrobacteraceae bacterium
GCCCTCGCAGGAACGTCGCCGGTGACCGCACGTGCTGTGCGCGCAGCCGGGCTTGTCGTACTGGCGGGCATCGCCCTGTTGTTGGGCGCCGCCCTCGTCAGCCCCGCCGCTCAAGCGCGGGTCCGAACCATCTGCTGCTTTCGCGTCACCGTGGAGGTGTCCGGGGCAGCGCAGGCGACGTACCACCGGATTGACAACACCGACAGTCAGGGCCAGTACGACTACGGCTGGGAGGGGACGGCCTACGGGATCGCGCATCTCCAAGGCTCGGCCCTTCGGACGGATCGAGGGGTGGGCGCGGGCTACCTGCGGGAACAGAACCAGGTGATGGACGCCAGCTGTTGCGGGTACCCCGACGTGCCGAGGGACAGACACGATCCCGGTTGCACGGGAAACACCCTGTCGAGCCGGTTGGCGCTGGGAAAGACGCGGTACGGCTACCCGCTGGTAGGCCTCAGCAACGGGGGCATGGCCTTCGGGAGGCCGTTCGAGCACTGGGAGCTGAACTGCGGCTCGCTTGCCACCGAAACCCTTTTCGACCTCCAGGCGGCCAACCACGCCTGGAATTACCCGCGCCGGTTCTTCTTCGAAGCCAACATCAGGGGGCTCTCCGCTCGACAGCTCGCCATGGGGCACACCCAGGAGGTCACCTGTATCGAGCATTCGAGCCGGGGCGCCAACCCCAGGATGGCCTCGTTCGGCTTCGCCGCGATCGGGATCAAGATCGTGCCCTTCCCGGCCAGCGACCTTGAGCACCAACAGCACCGCCTGGCGGGTTTTCTCGGCAAAGGCAGAAACTGGGACGCCAGGCACATTGCCAAGCTCGCCGACGACTTCTTCGCCGGCCGCCATACGCCCGGAAATGGTTGCCATCGGGGCGCCTGAGCCGGTTCGCCAGTCGAGTTGCCGGCGCGCCGACCCGACCGCGCTTCGCGTCAGCGCCTGGCGGCGCGGCGCTTGGGCCGAGGCCGGCGGAGGGGCTTCGAGCACAGGCGGTAGGTGCGGCGGGTCGTGGCCGTGCGACCGCCGGTGAGGCGCAGCCGGATCGCGAGCCGCTTCGAGCCGCGTGACACGTAGCGTAGGTCCACCACGGCGTAGAGGCCGTGCCTCCGCCGGACCACGGGGACGCGCCGGCCCGCGAGAGTCGCGCGCGCGCTGCGCACACGGGCGCCACGGGGAACGCGCGCCTTGACGAGGAGTCTCCGCCGAGACTGACACGCCGGTCCGCCGGCCGGTGCGCCCGTCGCGTCGGGCCACACGCTCTTGGCCACCCGCAGGACGTAGAAGCCGCTGGTGCCGTCGCTGAACCAGACCTCACGCCGCTCGGGCGCAAACGCGGGCTTGGACATCGCGAAGTCGCTGGGCGTGTTCCCGTTCTCCGAGCGGGACTGCGGCGGCGCGACGAAGTAGCCGATCTCCTTGGGATGGACGAGGTCCGCGATGTTGAAGATGCGCAGCCCCGACGCGATGAACGAGCACGCGACGACCTTGGGGTCCACGCGCGAGGGGATGTTGCAGTAGTGCGCTGCGTAGCCCTGCGGCGCGCCGTTCCCGCCGGGGTCGTTGGCGGCGGCGGCGTGCTCGGCGGGCTGGTCGACCTGCAGGCGCAGGTTGGACACGATGTGGGGCTTCGTCTCGTCGGAGATGTCGATGATCCGGGCCTCGCCGACCATGTTCGGGTCGCCGCCGGGATTTAGCGTCGACTGGTCGTACTCGTCGAACTCGAGCACGTAGGGGTGTCCATGCTCCGTGAACGGGATCGCGTTCTGCGGGATCGAGACCGAGTTCCAGGTCAGCCGGCTTATCTCCCTCGTCTGCGGATTGGGCTTTCGCGCCTGGATCTGGCTCGTGTCGAGGATCAGCATGTTGCCCTTCGGGTCTGCGACGTAGGCGCGGTTGCCATCGGCGCTGAGCGACATCCCGTGGGAGAAGACGTTGCCCTGCCACACCGCGTGCGGCGCCTTCGGGTTCGTGACGTCGATCGCCGTGATCGACTGAAGCGCGGTGCTCGTGGCGTAGAAGGTCTTACCGTCGGGCGAGAAGCCGCTCTCGTGGCCGAAGCGCGCGAAGGGGCCGTTCGACTGCAGCACCGGGTGCCGGCAGTCCGCGTGGACGTCGTAGATCGACACGAACCCGGGCTCCGTCGCGAGGTTGCCGTTCACCGCGGCCAGCAGGCCGCGCTTGGTGTTGAGGTTGAGGGACTCGTGCGGCGAGAGCATCGGAGTGGTCGTCAGGGTGTCGGTCTGCACAGGGTGCGCCGGGTTGGACATGTCGAGGACCGCGACGCCTTCCGACCCGGCGCCCGGATTGAGAGCGTTGAGCGGGAACATCAGCGTGGTGTCGTAGAAGGCGCATTCGCGCCCGCCGGCGTCGATATACCTGAGGACCTTGAACCCGCCCTCCGTGCCCTGGTGGCCGACCAGTGCGACGTTGCAGTACAGGCCATCCTTCGCCGACCCGGCGGGGACGCGGCCGTCGACGCCCGGCTGCGGTCGCGAGCCGGGACCGCACGGCACGAGCGGGGTGGCGGTGAACGGCGGCTCGGCGCGATGGACGACCGGCGCGGCCGTCGGTGCGTCCCCGGTGCCCTGGCCCACGGCGAACAGGTCGTTCAACGGCGTCAGTTCCCCTTCGGCGGCCGCGGCGCCGATCGCCAGCGCTCCGGCGGCCACCAACACCGTGATCACGCGCGCCACTCGGCGGGCGGGCAATCGCCCCCTCGTGAGCCTCCTGCGCTTATCGAGCAACGGCCTTCATGCCTCCCGCGCCGATCGTACTGAAAGTTGAGCAAAGCAGGAGCCAGTCGGATCCGACGCCATCGAGAGATGATCTTCGCATGGCCGCTGAGCGCGCCCACCGGATTCACCTCTCGCTTCCCGAAGGCGCCGTCCTCGACCGGGCGGCCCTCAGGAGCGCCGTGCGGGCGGCGATCGTCATGCCGGTCGTCTTCGCGTTTGCCGACAACGTCATCGCGCAGCCGCAGACGACGATCTTCTCCGCCTTCGGGTCGTTTGCGGTCCTCGTCCTGACCGACTTCAGCGGACCCCGGCGTAGCCGGCTGGTCGCCTACATCAGCCTCGCCGGAACCGGAGTGGTGTTGATCTCCCTCGGGACGCTGTGCTCGCAGAGCACAGTGGCCGCCACCGTCGTGATGGCGCTGGTCGGGTTCACGGTCCTCTTCGCGGGCGTGATCAACGGCTACGTCGCCGCCGGCGGATTCGCGGCGTTGCTGACCTTCATCCTCTCGGTCAACATCCCGGCGCCGGTCTCGGCGGTTCCCGCCCGCCTCGAG
This sequence comes from Solirubrobacteraceae bacterium, assembly GCA_033855795.1. GTDB lineage: Bacteria > Actinomycetota > Thermoleophilia > Solirubrobacterales > Solirubrobacteraceae > JALYZC01. The sequence goes on from JAWVFS010000130.1 coordinate 3,293, forward strand.
GGCTGGGCCCTGGCCTGCGGCGTGGCGATCTCGGCGGTGATGCTGCTGTGGCCGGTGCGGCATCGAGCCGAGTTGCGCTCCGCGGCAGCCCGAGCGTCCGCGGCCCTCGCGGACGTCCTCGAGGCGGAGCTGTCGCCGGACCCGTCACTCGTCCGCGAACGGGCCCCCGCAGCCGGTGAGGCCGTGGCGGCGCTTCGGCGGCGGTTTGTCGCCACGCCGCACCGTCCGACCGGGGCGACCGGCTCGACCGAGGCGCTTGCGTTTCTGGTCGACGAGTTCGACTGGCTCCAGTCGCTCGCCCTGCCGCCGACCGGTGAGACGGACGAACGGCCGGGGCTGCGCCGGGAGGAGAACCAGGAGGCGATGGCGGCGGCGGTCGCGGTGCTGCGCACAAGTGCCGCTCGACTGAACGGAGGAGGCGACCGGCCGGATCTAACACGGCTGGAGCGCGCGCGCGAGGCGCTGGTCGAGGCGCTGGTGTGGGAGGTCCGCGAGCTCGGTGCCGCGAACGAGGACTCCGCGCTGCTGGCCGCCCTGGAGCCGTCCGTCAGAACGCGTGAGCTTTCGTTCGCGGTGTGGGAGGTCGGCGCCAACGCGCTGGTCGCCACCGGCTCGGCGCCCCCCGACGTCGACCAGGCACGGCGAATCGGGACTTCGAGACCCAGGGCGGTGGGACGGCTCGCCGCCGAGCATGCGCGCCTGCGGTCGGTCTGGTTCCGAAACAGCATCCGGGGCGCGGCGGCTCTCGCCATTGCGGTCTTCGTGGCCCAGGAGTCGGGTGTGCAGCGTTCGTTCTGGGTGGTCCTCGGGACCCTGTCGGTTCTGCGCTCCAACGCGCTCGGCACGGCCTCGACCATCGCCAGCGCGATCGCCGGAACGGCCATCGGCATCACCGTCGGGGTCGGCCTCGTCCTCGCCATCGGCACCCACACGGCCGCGCTGTGGGCGGCGCTTCCGTTCGCGGTGCTGCTCGCCGCCTACGCTCCGCGGGCAATTTCGTTCGCGGCCGGGCAGGCCGGCTTCACGGTCGTGCTCGTCATCCTGTTCAACCTGATCCAGCCGACCGGCTGGACAGTGGGCCTCGTACGGGTCGAGGATGTGGCAATCGGCTTTGGGATCAGCCTCGTGGTCGGGCTCCTGTTCTGGCCGCGGGGCGCGGGCTCCCTCCTGCGGACGGGTCTGGCCGAGGCGTTCGCGCGGAGTGCCGACTACCTGGCTGCCGCTGTGCGGGCGCTCGCCCAGGGCCGCGGCTCGGTCGCCGGTGCGGTTCAGCCGGCGCGGGGCGCCGCGCGGGGGGCCGCCGCCCGGCTCGACGACGCCTTTCGGCAGGTCTTGGCCGAGCGCGGGACGGACCTCGACGCGCGGAGCGCCGGCGCGCTCGTGGCGGGAGCGACACGCGTCCGCCTGACGGCATATTCGCTGCTGACGATCGCCCGCGCGGGGGACCGTGCCCCGCGCGGAGAGGAGTGCGCGGGCGCGCTCGACCGCGAGACCGACGCGGTGCACGCGTGGTACGCGGCACTCGGCGACGCCCTCGCGCGTTCCGCACCCGCCCCACCGCCGCACCACCGCGACGAGGAAGGCGGCAGGCGCGTGCTGGGCTGCCTGCGCGAGGCCGTCGCCGCCGGCGACGACGCGCGAATCCGCGCGGCCCTCGCCCTGGTATTGGCGAGCCGCCACCTGGGCAACCTGCAGCGCCTCGAGTCCGACCTGGCCCGGCGCGCCGCCGAACTCGCCAAAGAACCGGTCTAACGAGGCGGTCTCAGCAAACTCCCAGACTTCTCCGCGAAACTTGACCCATGAGTGCAGACGGTTCCAGGCAGCCGCGGATCCTTGTCGTCGATGACGAACCGAACATCGTCGACCTCGTGTCGACGGCGGTGCGCTTCCAGGGTTTTGACGTGGCGACTGCGTCGACCGGCGGGGAGGCGATCGCGGCGGCGAACTCCTTCAGGCCACACCTGATACTGCTCGACGTCATGCTGCCCGACATGGACGGCTTTGAGGTGGCGCGACGGTTGGGTGCGGGCCGCTCAGGTGTTCCGATCATCTTCTTGACGGCGCGCGACACCACGGAGGACAAGATCCGTGGCCTGACCTCGGGCGGTGACGACTACGTCACGAAGCCGTTCAGTCTCGAGGAGCTCATCGCCCGAATCGACACGATCCTGCGCCGCGTCGGGTTGTCGGATCGAGGGTCGAGCCAGCTTGTCTTCGCAGACCTCGAGCTCGACGACGAGACCCGCGAGGTGTCGCGTGGAGGCCGGCCGATCGAGCTCACGGCGACCGAGTACCGGTTGCTGCGGTACCTGATGCTCAATCCCAGGAAGGTTCTGACTCGGGCGCAGCTGCTCGACCATGTCTGGGACTACGAGTTCGGTGGCGACGCCCGTGTGCTCGAGACCTACATCAGCTACCTGCGCAAGAAGATCGATATCGACGGACCGCGCTTGATTCACACCGTACGCGGCGTTGGGTATGCGCTGCGGCTGCCGAGGTCGTAGGGGTGTCGCTTCGCGCGCGACTGGTCACGGGCGTGCTGGTCCTCGCCGGGCTTGGGTTACTCGCTCTCGGGCTGGTCACCTACCTCGAGCAGCGGTCGTTTCTCCGTCAGCGCGTCGATCAGCAGCTCGCGGCGGCGCAGGGCGTCGTGGACCACGCGCTCGATCAGCAGGGGGCGATCGTTCCCGGGGGTCGGGCGCGGCCCGACCGGGAGGTGGGGACGGCGCCGCTCGTGAACCTTCCGCCGGGGACGTTCGGGCAACGGCGCGACCCGAGCGGAAAAGTCGTCGGCAAGAACATCGTCCTCTCCTACGGTGAGAAGGCGCTTGCGCCGCCGAAGATTCCCGCGAGGATCCCCGTCGGAAAGGCCATCACGGTTGGCGCTGCGGGGAACTCGGGGCTTCACTATCGGGTGCTGGCCCAGTCGGCCGGCGACCAGCCGGGCAGCAACGTCGTCGCGATTCCGCTCAGGGAGGTGGACGAGACGCTGGATCGCCTCCTCACCGTGGAAGGGTTGGTGATCGCCGGGGTGCTGGCCGCGCTCGCGGCGCTGTCGCTCTGGCTGGTTCGACTCGGCCTTCGACCGCTCGATCAGATGGGGGACACGGCCGACGGGATCGCGGCCGGTGATCTCTCCCGGCGCGTGACGCCCGCCTCGGACCGCACGGAGGTGGGACGGTTGGGATTGGCCCTGAACGCCATGCTGGGGCAGATCGAGAAAGCCTTCGCGGAGCGCCAGGCCAGTCAGGATCGGCTGCGGCGTTTCGTGGCGGACGCGTCGCACGAGCTTCGTACGCCGCTGGCCTCGATACGGGGCTACGCCGAGCTGTTCCGGATCGGTGCGGCTCGCGGTACAGCCGACACCGAGAAGGCGATGGGCCGCATCGAGGATGAGGCCACCCGCATGGGCGTCATCGTCGAGGACCTTCTCACGCTCGCCCGCCTCGACCAGCTTCCGGAGACTGCTCGCGCACCTGTCGATCTCACCGAGCTGGTGGCCGAAGCCGTGGCCGACGCACGCGCCGCGGCGACCGACCGGGAAATTGGGTTCACCGCGAGCACCGAGGTGACAGTCTTCGGGGACGACTCCGGGCTCCGACAGGTCATTGCCAACCTGATCCGAAACGCACTCGTGCACACTCCCCGGGGCACCCCGATCGAGCTGCGCCTGGCCGCGAAGGACGGGGAGGCGACACTGACCGTTCGCGATCACGGCAAGGGCCTGCCGACCGACGACCCGAGTGTTCTCTTCGAGCGCTTCTGGCGTGCCGAACCGGGGCGTGGGCGCGGGCCGGGCGGAGCGGGACTCGGTCTGTCGATCGTGGCGGCCATCGTCGAGGCCCACGGAGGCAAGGTGGGCGCGATCAACGAGCCGGACGGCGGCGCCTCGTTCACGGTGACGCTTCCGTTGAGCGTCGACGCCGTCGCGACCGTTACGCCTTGAAGCCCACCTTGTCGAGCGCTGACTGAAGCGAGGTCTTGTAGCTGTCGCTCGTGTAGCTCGCACCCGATACGCCGTCGATCTGTGCGCTCTGGGCCGCGAGCGCCTGCTGGGCGAGCTGCGGGCCGGCGGCGGCGTTGATCTCTACCGACTTGCCGTCGCCACCCGGCAGGGCGACGGCAGTGACGTTGGTGATCTTCGTGCCGGAGACGCTCACCCGGACCTGTACGTCACCGTACTGGTTCGGCGCGTCAGCACCGGTGGCCGTCCTGGTCGCCGCCGTGGCAGGCGAGGCGGCGCGATTCGTGCTTGTGGCGGGCGCCGACGTCGTCGACGGTTTGGCGCCGATGGCCCCGGTCGTCGGGGACGCGCTCGACGTTCCCGGCTGCGGGTGGAAGCTCAGGACTCCCGCGACGCCTGCCGCGGTACCGGCGATGACGAAGGGTGCGCGTTTCATCGGTGTCTCCTCGTTCTATGTGAAGGCATCAGAAGGCGAAGGCCTCGACGTGGAACTGATTGCGGCGCACACCCGCGGCGTGGGCGGCGCGTCTGACCAGATCGTTGAACCCGTCGGGACCGCAGACATAGACCTCGCGGCGGCCGAGGTCGGGTAC
>JAWVFS010000131.1:0-4252 GCA_033855795.1 Solirubrobacteraceae bacterium
CTCGCCGCGGCGTGCTCGCGGACGAGCTCGGCCGAGCGCTCGGGGCGCTCCCACCAGAACAGGTGGCCGACGCCCTCGAAGATCTCGAGCCGCGCGTCCGGCATCAGCCCCGCCATGTGATGGGCGTTCGCGACGGGCAGGATCTGGTCGGCGGACCCGTGCACGATCAGCGTCGGCGCGCTGATCTCAGGCAGGCGCGCGGTCGTGTCGTGACCCGAGATCGCCTGCAGTTGGGCCATCATGATCGGGAGCTCCATGGGCAGCTCCTCGGCGATCTCGCGGAATGGCGCAATGTTGCGCTCGTCGGCCGCGAACTCCGCCGAGACGTTGAACCGGAGCCCCTGGGCGAAGGCCTCGCCGATCTTGCCCGCCATGAACAGCTCGCCGAGGCGCGTGAGCACCGCGGGGTCGGTGGGGGTGCTGTCCGTGCCGCCGGCGAACGTGCAGCCCAGCGTGAGCGTGCGCAGCCGGTCCGGGTGGCGCAGCGCCACCTCCTGCGCGGTCATCCCGCCCATCGAGATGCCCATGACGTGCGCGTTCTCGATCTCGAGCCGGTCGAGCAGCGCAACCGCGTCGTCGGCCAGTTCCACGATCGTGAACGGGTCGGTGACCGCGGCCGAGCGCCCGATGCCCCGGTGGTCGTAGTACACCGCGTCGAAATCGGACTCGATCAGCGAGAGAAACGGCTCGCCCCAGTGCATGTGGTTGCCCGTCATGCCCTGGATCAGCAGCAGGGGCTCTCCGCTCCCACGGCGCTCGTAGTACAGCTCACGGCCGTTGACGTCGAGGTGCGGCACGGCCGAAACGCTACACGGGGAGGGCGAGCTGTGGCGCCGCGTCGTCGACCGCCGCCTCGAAGCTCGCGACGCGCACGCCCAGCAGCCGCACGGGCCGCGGTGGCGCGAACTCGCGCAGCAACTCGCGCGCCACTCCGCCGACCTCGGCCGCCGCGTTGACGGCGCGCGGGAGCGTGCGGGCGCGCGTGTGCGTGGAGAAGTCGTCGAGGCGCACCTTGATGCCGATCGTCCGCCCCCGGCGGTCCTGGCGGACGAGCGCCTCGCAGAGGCGGCCGGTGAGGCGGTCGAGGACCTCCTCCATCTCCTCGAGCGCGGCGATGTCGCGATCGAACGTCGTCTCACGCGACTCCGAGACGGCGACGCGAACCGAGGTGACCGGGGCATCGTCCTCGAAGCGCGCGCGGCGGGCCAGGTACGGGCCCAGGCGCGCGCCGAAGCGCTCGGCGAGGGCGTCGGGCGAGGCGGCCGCGAGCGCCGCGATCGTGGCGATGCCCATCGCGTCCAGGCGCTCGGCGGTCTTCGGCCCGACGCCGGGAAGCAGGCCGGGCGGCGCCTGGGCGAACCGTGCGCAGGCCTCGTCGCGCGAGAGCACGACGAAGCCGCGGGGCTTCTCGGCGTCCGAGGCGACCTTGGCCACGAGCTTGCTCGGGCCGATCCCGACCGAGCAGGCCAGGCCGGTCGTGTCCCGGATCTCCGCGATGAGGCGGCGCATCGCCGCGTGCGGCGCCACCAGGTCGCTGAGATCCAGGTAGGCCTCGTCGAGCCCGGCCACCTCGACCGTCGGGACCGTCGCGCGCACGCGGTCCATCACCTGGCGCGAGACCGCGCGGTAGGCCTCGAAATCGGGCGGGACGAACACCGCGTCCGGGCACAGGCGCCGGGCCCGGGAGGCCGGCGTGGCCGACCCGACGCCGAACTCACGAGCCTCGTAGGACGCCGTGGTCACGACGGCGCGCGGCCCGCTGCCGGCCACGACGACGGGCAGTCCCCGCAGCTCCGGCCGGCGCCGCAGCTCGACGCTGACGTAGAAGGCGTCGAGGTCCACGTGGGCGATCGTGCGCATGGCCTCCCGGAGCGTACGCCCGGGCTCAGACGCACGAGGGGCTCCCGTTCGGGAGCCCCTCGCACTGCTCGGATGCCGCAGGTCTAGCGGCTGACCCAGATGGAGCCCGTGCCGCCGAACCCCAGCGCGCCGGCCACGGCGCCGTTGAGGTCCCAGTCGCGACCGCCGACGAAGGGCCCGCGGTCGTCGACCGTGGCCACGACGCTGCGGCCGCCGTAGCGGATGGCCACCTTCGTGCCACACGGCAGCGTGCGGTGCGCCACGCCGTAGTGGGCGTGGAAGCCGCACGCGGTGGCGCCGCCGTCCTCGTACCACGAGGCGTATGACTCGTGGTAGGCGTTGACCACGCCGGCCCGGCTCCAGGCGGCCCCGTTCACGCGGTCGCCACGGAAGCGCAGGCGCAGCGGCGTCGTGCCGGCCCCCGTCGTCCGGTACGAGAGCACGAAGCGGCCGCGGGGGCCGGTCCTGGCGCGCGCCAGCACGTGGCGCCCCGGGCGCTCGAGGGTCACGAGGCGACCGGCGATGCCGGGCCGCAGCGCGCCGCGTACGATCGCGACCCGGCCGGCGTTCACGTTGATGGTGCGCCAGCGGCCCGCGAACGAGCCGGCCACGCTGATGGGCTGGACCGTGCTGGCACCGCCGGTGGGCGGCGGCGACGGAGCGGTACCCGCCGTACGCGTGGTGGCCGCGGCGCCGTCGGCGACGCGGACGCGAGCCTCGCCCGAGCGCTCGGCCCGCACGCGAAAGCGGTAGCGACCGTCGGCGCCCGCCGTCGTGCTGGCGGCCGGGCCCCAGTCCACGCCGCGCGGGCGGAACTCGAGTACCAGGCGGCGACCGGCCGCGTCGGCCGGCACGCGACCCGTGACGACGAGCAACTGCCCGTAGGCCAGCGTCCGGTCGGTGATGGTCATCGCGAGCTGGGAATCGGGCTGCGCGGGCGCGCTCGCGGGCGCCTTGGTGGCAGCGATCATGGTCATCGAGAGCGCGCCCGCAGCCGTCAGTACGGTCGCGACGCGCGCGTTCATCTTCGGCCTCATGAAGAGGTCGACCTCCTTGCGTTCGTCGAGCAGCGCCTACGGGGTTAGCTGTCGGGCTCGCGGCGGCCGACCGGGTGATGGGACAGTCCGGACGGCGGGCGCTACACGGGCATCAGCCCGCGATTCGCCCCGGCAGGCGCGGCGCACCTGCGCCACTCCTGCACTGGTTCCCCCGTTCACCGCCGCATCGTGCAGCAGTGATTAGGCAATCGAACAGCTGTTCGTAGGCTAGTGAGTGAACGGCCGCGTACTGTGCGCGGCGTCACACAAGCGCACGAGCGTGATGCGGCTCACACAGCGGGCACGCCCACCCCGGGCGTGCCCGCCAGCAGGGAGGCGGCGAGCGTGGGAAAGGCGGCGGCGGCACGGCCGGCATCGGCCGCCACGGCGGCCTCGGCGCGCTCGGTCAAGCTCCGGACGGCGCGCAGCAGCGGCTCCTGCGGGTCGTCCACGGGCACCTCGCAGGCCAGGCGGGCCAGGGCGAGCGGTTCGCTCGGGTCCGTCCCTCCGAACGTACGCGATATCGCCCCTTCGAGGTGCGTCAGGGCACGGGCGGCGGCGAGCCACGGTGGGCGGTCGGGCGGGCCGGGCGGAGGGCCCAGGTCCGCCGGATCCTCGCCGGCCAGCAGCCGCCGGAGCTGGCCGCCCACGATCTCCGCGGTCACTTCCGGTGTGAGGCCGACGCTGGCGGCCAGGCGCAGCGCGATCAGGCCGCTCCAGATCCCGCTGCCATACGGGATGTCGCTGCCGTAGAGGATCTGGCCGGGGGCGACCGTCGCGAACAGGGCGGTGAGGTCGGCGACATTCCACCAGCTCGTGTCGAAGAACAGGTTGGGAAGCACCCGCGCTTCGGCCCAGATCCACGACAGGTCGCTGATGCCCGCGTGGGCGAGGACGATGCGCGCGTCGGGGTGGCGCCGGGCCAGCGCGACGGCATCGCGGCCGAGGGCGGGGATCCCGCGCCCGGCGTGCACCATCACGGGGAGCCGGCGCTCGCCGGCCAGGGCCACGATCTCCTCCACCGCGGGCTCGGAGAGCTGAAAGCGCTCGGCCCGTGGGTGCAGCTTGACGCCCACCGCGCCCGCCGCCAGGCAGCGCCGCGCCTCGGGCATCGGGTCGGCGTGCGGGTCCAGCCGGCACAGCGCGCGCAGGCGGCCGGCCGAAGCCTCCGCATCGGCCAGCACGCGGTCGTTCGCCGCCGGGTAGCCGTCCGGCTCCTGCATCGGGAACACGAGTGCCTGGGCGTGGCCGGCCCGGTCCAGGCAGGCCACCACCTCGTCGGCGGTGCAGCGGAAGCCGTCGGGGTCGTTACTCCCCACGTGGGTGTGAACGTCGAACCACGCGGCGCCGCCCGG
>JAWVFS010000132.1:0-5370 GCA_033855795.1 Solirubrobacteraceae bacterium
GACACGACGAGTTGGATCATCGGCGCGGTGGCGGTCGCCTTATTCGCCGGGGCCAACCTCTGGGGTTACCGGCGCCGGGTGGCGGCCGGACTCTCCGACCAGGCCCTCGGGCCGATCCTGTTCCGGATCGGCGTGGTGGCGGCTGCGGTCGTCGCCGCGATCGCGGAGTTCACCTCGGATCGCGGGCTGCCGCTGGCCGCCCTGATCCTGGTGGCCTTCGTGGCCGGGTTCCAGTACGTCATCTCACGGACCCGCTACGGCCGGCACATCTTCGCGGTCGGCGGGAACATCGAGGCGGCGCGGCGCGCCGGCATCAACATCGCAACGATTCGCGTCAGCGTGTTCGCCCTCGCCGGCACGATGGCGGCGATCGGCGGGATCATGGGGGCCTCGAGGCTCCTGGCCGTCAACCAGAGCTCCGGCGGCAGCGACCTGCTGCTGCTGGCGATCGCGGGGCCGGTGGTCGCGGGCACCAGTCTGTTCGGCGGCCGCGGCACCGTGTGGTCCGCGCTGCTGGGTGCGCTGGTGATCGGATCGATCTCCAACGGCATGGACCTGCTCAATTACGACTCGTCGGTGAAGTTCATGGTCACCGGCGGGGTGCTGTTGATCGCGGTCGTCATCGACGCTCTGGCGAGGAAGCAGCGTCAGGCCCAGGGCAGGGTCTGACGCCCGCCGCCGAGCGGGCGAGTGCAAGTGGGGTCCGAACCGTCCCGCCTCGCGGGGCGGTTCGGTCACCCCGCGCGCAGGGCGACGACGTCCGCCGCCTCAGCGCTGGCGAAGGCCGCCTCCAGGATCTCGAGGCCGATCACCGCATCGGCCGGGTCCACCGGCGGGGCCGCTCCCTCCCGGAGCCAGCGCTCGACCCCGGCATAGAAGCGTTCGTAGGCGCCGGGCTCGGTTTCGACCTGCGTGACCTGATCGTCGCGCGCCAGCCGGCCCCAGCGGTCGGGCGGCTCGCGACCCCAGTCGGGCTCGCCGGGGCGCCGGCCGTTGCGCAGCGCGTCCTCCTGGCCGTCGAGTCCGTCCTTCACGTAGGCGCCGGCGACGCCGAGGAGACGCATCCGCGCCTGGGGGAGCGCGGCGACGGTGCTCATCCACAGGTGGCTGCGTACTCCGTCGCGGTGGGCGAGCGCGACGAACGTGTCGTCGTCGACGGCGGCGCCGGGGCGCCGGCGGTCGACCTCGGCGTAGACGTGCGTGGGCCGCCCGAACAGGAGCAGAGCCTGGTCGACCAGGTGGCTTCCGAGGTCGAAGAGCAGCCCGCCCGCCTCGGCGGGGTCGCCGCGCTCACGCCACGCCTCCGGCCGCACGGAGGGCCGCCAGCGCTCGAACCGCGACTCGAACCGCGTCACCGCGCCGACGGCGTCCTCCCCGAGCAGGCGCCGGACGGTGAGCATGTCGCCGTCCCAGCGCCGGTTGTGGAACACGGTGAGTGGGACGCCGGCCGCGGCGGCGGCTTCGACCAGCGCCCGGCCGTCGGCCGCGGTGGGCGCGAGCGGCTTGTCGACCACGACGGCCAGGCCCGCCTCGACAGCGGCCCGCGCGAGCGGCACGTGGGTGCGGTTGGGGCTGGCCACCACCACCACGTCGTGCTCGGCGGCGAGCTCCCAAAGGGCCTCGGCGCGATCGAGGACGCGTACGCCGGGCAGGTCGGCCTCCGCGCGGGCGCGACGCTCGGGATTGGAGGTGACGACCGACGCGACCTCGAGGCCGCCAATGGCCGAGATCAGCGGGCCGTGGAACACCGCGCCCGCCAGCCCGTAGCCGATGAGGCCGACGCGCAGCGGAGCGGGCGCGCCGCTCACGGCGCGACGAGGCGGGCGAAGAAGCCGAGCCTGCCGCCGACCCGGCGCTCGAACCGCAGGCCCGCCGCCTCCCCGCGCTCGCGGAGAGCGCCCACAGTCACCATGTGCGGGTCGCCGAACAACTCGCCGATCACGAGGCGTCCGGTGGGCTTGAGCACGCGGCGCAGCTCGGCCAGCGCGGCGGCCTGGTCGGGGATCTCGCCCAGCACGGTGACGAGGTAGGCGGCATCGAAGATTGCGTCGTCGTAGGGGAGCTGCCGGGCGTCGCCCTGCGTCGGCGTGATGTTGGCCAGCCCGCGCTCACCCGCACGGCGCATCGTGTGATCGAGCATCTCGTGCTGGAGGTCGAACACGTCGAGGCTGCCCTCGGGGCCCAGCCAATCCGCGACGGGAAGGGTGTAGTAGCCGGTGCCCGGGCCCACCTCCAGCACGCGCTCGCCCGGCACCGGCTCGAGGATCTCGCGGAGGCGCGCTCGCGTGATGAACGGGTGCGGCGCCTCGATCCAAAAACGCTGGTTGTACGGGCAGGCCGACGGGTTGCGGCGCCAGTACAGCGCGGCGCCGAGCACGGCGGCCGTGCCGCCCAGCAACACGGTCCGCGCCCTCACGGCCGGGTCTCCACCGGTGGAGCATAACCGCTTGCATCAAGCCATGAACAGTGGTTCACTTCTTCTTTGGTATGCCCTACCGGCCGACCGAACGCACCGAGGCCCGCAAGGCCGCCGCCCGCGAGCGGATCCTCGTCGCCGCGCTCGACCAGGTCGCGTGGGGCGGCTACGCCTCGGCCGGCATGAACGCGGTGGCCCGGCGCGCCGGGGTGGCGACCGGGACGGTGTACCGCCACTTTCCCTCCAAGGCCGACCTGTTCGCGGAGGTCTTCCAGCGCGCGTCGAACCGCGAGCTCGACGTGCTGCGCGGGCTGGCCGCGGCGCCCGACCGTCCCGCCGCCGAGCGCGTGGCGGCATGCGTCGAGGCGTTCTCCCGGCGGGCGCTGGCCGGGCCGGTACTGGCGTACTCGCAGATCGCCGAGCCGGTCGATCCGGCGCTCGAGGCCGAGCGCCTCACCCTGCGGCGCGGATACCGCGACGTGTTCGTCGGCCTCGTGCGTGAGGGGATCGAGGCCGGCGAGCTGCCCGAGCAGGACGTTGAAACGGTCGCCGCCGGTCTGGTCGGCGCCATCGGCGAGGCGCTCGTCGGGCCCCTGTCCCCGGCCGCTCCCGGCCGCCTCAGCCGTAACGAGGCGCTGGTCGCCTCGCTCGTCCAGTTCTGCCTGGCCGCCATCCACGCGAAGGAGGAGCCCCGCCATGGCCGTGACGCCGCGCGCCGCCGACTCCACACATGAGGTCCTCAACCAGCCGCCTCCGCTGGAGGACTACAACGCGTTCGACGCGGACCCGGCGCTCATCGAGGCGCTTGCGCGCGAGGGCGGCGCGTGGGGCGAGGACCGCGTGCGCGACTTCGGCGCCGTCGTCGCCTCAGCGGAGGCGCTGGCCCACGCCCGGCGCGCGCAGACCAATCTCCCGGTCCTGCGCACGCACGACCGCTACGGCAACCGCATCGACGAGGTCGAGTACGACCCGAGCATGCACTGGATGCTTCGCCTCGGCGTCGAGCGCGAGGTCAACTCGCTCCCGTGGCGCGACGAGCGCCCGGGCGCGCATGTCGTGCGGACGGGGTTGTTCTACCTGCTCAACCAGCTCGACACCGGCCCCTGCTGCCCGATGGCGATCAACTACGCGGCCACGCCGACCATGCGCCAGGACGCGGCGCTGGCCGCCGAGTGGGAGCCACGGCTGACGCTGCCCGACTACGACCGCTTCGCGCAGGCTGGCATGGTCATGACCGAGAAGCAGGGCGGCTCGGACCTCCGCGCCAACACCACTGTCGCCGAGCCGGTGGGGGACGGCTGGTACGAGCTCACCGGGCACAAGTGGTTCTGCACCCACCCGGTGTTCGACGTCTTCCTCACCCTGGCTCAGGCCCCGGGCGGAATCACCTGCTTCCTGGCCGAGCGCCCGCACCCCGGCTTCCGCATCGAGCGGCTGAAGGACAAGCTCGGCGGGCGGTGCCTCGCCTCCTCCGAGGTGGAGTACCTGCGCCTACCCGCGCGGATCCTCGGCGAGGAGGGCCGCGGCACCGCGTTCATGATCGAGCAGATCGTCTGGACGCGGCTCGACACGATGAACGGGGTGGCGGGAATGATGCGCCGCGTGGTGGCCGAGGCCGTGTGGCATTCCCGCCATCGGCACGCGTTCGGCGCTGCGCTGGCCGACAAGGCGGCGATGCGCAACGTGCTTGCGGACCTGGCGATCGAGTCGGAGGCCGCGATGGCCACGGGCATGCGGCTCGCTCGCGCCTTCGACCACGGCGCGGGCGAGTCCGAGGCGGCCTTCCGCCGCTTCGCGCTCGCGGTCTCCAAGTACTGGGTGTGCAAGCGCGGCGCCCCGCTGGCCGCGGAGGCGCTCGAGTGCCTCGGCGGCAACGGCTACATCGAGGAGGCGCCGATGGCCCAGTTCTACCGCGACATCCAGATCGGCACGGTGTGGGAGGGGTCGGGCAACGTGCTCGCGCTCGATGTGCTGCGCGCGATGCGCAACGAGCCCGAGGGGCTTCCCGCCTTCCTGGCCGAGTGCGAGCGCGCGGCCGGTGCCGACCCGCGGTTCGACGCCCACCTCGCGGCCACGCGCGAGCGGGTCGCCGGCCTGGCCGCCGGCGATCCGGAGTGGCTGGCGCGCCGCGTGGTCGAGGATCTGGCGATCGCGCTGCAGGCCTCGCTGCTGCTGCGCGACGCCCCGGCGTTCGTCGCCGACGCCTACTGCGCCGGGCGCCTGGGGGAGGGTGGCCGCGCGTTCGGCACGCTGCCGGAGGGCGTGGACGCCGACGCGATCGTCGAGCGCGCGCTCGTGATCAGCTAGCAGAGTCTCAGTGCAGGTCGTCGCCGGTGGCCGCCGGCGGGCGGGACTCCTCGGCCAGCGACGTGAGCGCCAGCTGGCCGCGCGCGGACTCCTCGAGCACCTCGGTGGCCTCCTCGATCGAGCGCGCGTAGAGCTCGACGAGCAGGTGGACGACGATCCGCTCCTCGCCCTCGCCGCCCTCGTGCTTGTGGAAGCGCACGTGGGTGAAGAACTCGCGTGTCCCGTGGTCGCCGAAGGCCGCATAGGAGAGGGCGTCGCCCGCCTCCGGGCCCGAGCAGGTCTCGACGGCGTCGCCGTCCACGGTCACGGTGCAGGAGGCGACCCACGGCGTGCCCGCCACCATCCGCTCCCAGCGGTCCTCGATCGGCTCGACGCGGCCGTTGTGGAAGCCCAGGTGCGGTTGGTCGTGCATGCAGTCCAGGCACTGCACGACCGCCTCCTGCAGCTCGTCGACGACCTCGGCGCGCTCGCCGGTCTGAGGGTCGATGCGATGGATCCCCTCGTAGTGCACCTGCACCTCGAGGTTCTGCGACCAGCAGCGGTAGCAGCGCAGCCAGCTGCGGACCGTGTCCTGCTCGGTGGACCCTTCCATTGCGCAGATTCTATGCTCCGCGGGTGGCCGGACTCGTGCTGTACGAGGCGGAGGA
>JAWVFS010000133.1:0-8560 GCA_033855795.1 Solirubrobacteraceae bacterium
CGCTCGCCGTTCAGGACACGCTGCACCCGCCGGGCGGGATCGATCCGCCGAAGGTCCCCTCGGAACTGAAGAGCAAGCTCAACGCCGCGATCAACGGGGACATCTTCTGATGGCCGAGGCCGCCGTCGACCGGGGCGCCCAGGCCGCGACCGCGCCCACCAAGCGCCCCACGGACCGCGCGAAGGCGGAGCGCCGCCTCGCCTACTGGCTGTGCGCGCCCGCGGTGGTCGTGATGGTGGCGGTCACCGGCTACCCGATCGTGTACGCGATCGTCCTGTCGCTGCAGCGCTACGACCTGCGCTTCCCGGCCGACCGCGGCTGGGTGGGCCTGGACAACTACTTCCAGGTGCTGACCGCGTCGACCTGGTGGAACGACGTCCTCTCGACGGTGATCATCACCGTCTTCTCCGTGGGCATCGAGCTGGTCCTCGGCACCCTGCTCGCGCTCGTCATGCACCGCGCCATCTTCGGGCGCGGCGCTGTCCGCGCGGCCATCCTGATCCCGTACGGGATCGTCACCGTGGTGGCGGCGTTCACATTCCTGTACGCGTTCCAGCTCAACACCGGCTTCGTGGCCAAGCTTCTCGGCTACACATCCGACCCCCTCACGAACACGACCGGCTCCTACCTCGTGATCATCATCACCGAGGTCTGGAAGACGACCCCCTTCATGGCCCTGTTAATCCTCGGCGGCCTGGTGCTGGTGCCAGGCGAGCTTTACGAGGCGGCCAAGATCGACGGCGCCAGCGCCGTCCAGCGCTTCTTCCGCATCACGCTGCCGCTGATCCGCCCGGCGATCCTCGTCGCGCTCCTCTTCCGGACGCTCGATGCCTTCCGGATCTTCGACAACCCGTTCATCCAGACGCGCGGGGCCAACGGCACCGAGACGGTGTCGATCCTGGGCTACAACACGCTGATCAACCGGGTGAACCTGGGTCTCGGGTCGGCGGTCTCGGTGCTCATCTTCATCGCGGTGATCATCATCGCCGCGCTCTTCATCAAGGGCCTGGGCACGAACACAGCCCAACAAACGGGGGAGGCCTAGGCATGCCAAGCACCGCGCGCGAGAAGACGCTGTGGTCGATCGCGATCGGCGTCGTCCTGCTGTACGCCGTGATCCCGATCATCTGGATCATCTCGCTGTCGCTGAAGAAGCCCGCTGACATCGCTGATCGCAACTTCCTGCCGACCGGCGGCATCTCGTTCGACAACTACACGTCCATCTTCGACACGAGTACGTTCACCCACGCGCTCATCAACTCGTTCGGGATCGCCGCGATCTCGACGGTCATCTCGATCCTCCTGGCCTCGATGGCCGCCTACGCGGTTGCGCGCCTGAACTTCGCCGGCAAGGCGCTGCTCCTCTCGGGCGCGCTTGCGATCGCGATGTTCCCGCCCATCTCGATCGTCGGCTCCCTGTTCGCGGCCTGGCGATCGATCGGGCTGTTCGACACCTGGCCCGGACTGATCATCCCCTACATGACCTTCACCCTGCCCCTGGGGATCTACGTGCTGTCGGCCTTCTTCCGCGAGATCCCATGGGAGCTCGAGCAGGCGGCGCAGGTCGACGGTGCAACGCCGTGGCAGGCCTTCACCCGCGTGATCCTGCCGCTGGCCACGCCGGGCATCTTCACCGCGGCCGTACTCGTCTTCATCTTCGCCTGGAACGACTTCCTGTTCGCCACCGTGCTGACGTCCACCGACGCCTCGCGCACCGTGCCCGCCACGCTGGCCTTCTTCACCGGCGGCTCGCAGTTCGCCGATCCCACCGGCCAGGTCAGCGCGGCGGCGGTCGTCGTGACCATCCCCATCATCGTCCTCGTCCTCATCTTCCAGCGCCGCATCGTCGCCGGCCTCACGGCCGGTGCGGTGAAGGGCTAGCACCACTGGACCAACCGGAGGCAACCGAAGCCATGGCACAGATCACCCTCAACGACGTGACCAAGCGTTTTCCCGACGGCACCGAGGCCGTCAAGCACATGGACCTGGACATCGAGGACGGGGAATTCATGATCCTCGTCGGCCCCTCGGGGTGCGGGAAGTCGACGGCGCTGCGCATGATCGCCGGGCTCGAGGACATCAGCGACGGCGAGCTGCGGATCGGCGAAGAGGTCGTCAACGACCGGGCGCCCAAGGATCGCGACATCGCGATGGTGTTCCAGAACTACGCGCTGTACCCGCACATGACCGTGCGCGAGAACATGGGCTTTGCGCTCAAGATGAAGAAGGTCCCGAAGGAGGAGATCGACCGGAAGGTGCAGGAGGCGGCCGAGACCCTCGACCTCGTCGACCACCTCGACCGCAAGCCCGCCATTTTGTCCGGCGGCCAACGCCAGCGCGTGGCCATGGGACGCGCGATCGTGCGGGACCCGAAGGCCTTCCTGATGGACGAGCCACTCTCCAATCTCGACGCGAAGCTGCGCGTGCAGATGCGGACACAGGTCTCGCTGATCCAGAGCCGCCTCCACACCACCACGGTCTACGTGACCCACGACCAGGTCGAAGCGATGACGCTCGGCGACCGGGTGGCCGTCATGCGCAGCGGCGTGCTCCAGCAGGTCGCGAGCCCGCGCGAGCTCTACGAGGACCCGCTCAACCTGTTCGTGGCCGGGTTCATCGGCTCGCCGGCGATGAACTTCCTGCCCGGGGAGGTCGAGGGCGACACCCTGAAGCTGCCGATCGGCGACGTGCGCCTGAGCGACGAGCAGCGCCGCGCGGTGGAGTCCGCCAAGGACCGCGAGCTGATCGTCGGCATCCGCCCCGAGGACTTCGAGGACGCCACGCTGGTGCGCGAGCACCGCGATCGCGGCGCGACCACCAAGGCCAAGGTCGACGTGGTCGAGTCGATGGGCTCGGAGCTCTACGTCCACTTCCAGGTGTCGGGACAGGCGTCCTCCGCCGAGCTCGAGGAGCTTGCGGCGGATGCCGGCAGCGCCGAGGTTCCGAGCGCCGGCGACAGCAGCCAAGCCGTGGCCAGGCTGGACCCGGAGAGCAAGGTCCGCGAGGGCGAGGAGATCGAGCTGTGGTTTGACCCCGACCGGCTCTACCTCTTCGACCCGGACAGCGGGCGCGCGTTGAAGGCCACTGGCTGATCTCGGCCCCGTCGAGGCCGCCTACGTCGGAGAGGTCGCGCGGCGCCTCTCCCACCAGATGGGCGACCGCCTGCGCGGCGCGTGGCTCGTCGGCTCGGCCGGCCTGGGGGCCTTCCTGCCGGAGCGCAGCGACCTCGACGTTCAGGCTGTCACGGCGGGGGTCGTGCCCGAGCGCGAGCGCCACGAGCTCGCGCGGACCCTGTCGCACGAGGCGCTGCCCTGCCCGGCGCGCGCACTGGAGTTCGTGCTCTACGCGGAGCCCGACCTGCGGCGGGCCGACGGGCCGGCCTTCCAGCTCAACCTGAACACCGGGGCGCGGGTCACGCAGCACGCGGCGCTCGATCCTGCCGAGGACCCGCGGTTCTGGTTCGTGATCGACGTGGCCATCGCGCGCCGGCACAGCCGGCGCCTGGCCGGCGCTGCGGCGGAGGACGTGCTGCCCGAGCTGCCTCGCGCGCTCGTGCTGCGGGCCCTGCTGGACTCGATCGCCTGGCACCGGGAATGTGACGATCCGGACGCCGACCCGGTCGCGAGCGCCTGCCGTGCGTGGGCCTGGGCGACCGATGGGCGGTGGCGCTCGAAGCGCGCCGCCGCGCACTGGGCGCGCCGGCGGTCGCCCGGAGCGGACCCGGTCGCCGCCGCGGAGGCGGCGCTCACGGCCCAGCTCGCCGCGGCCGGCCCAGCTCGGCCCGCAGGCGGCGGATGACGTCCTCGGTCCACTCGTGGCTGCGCAGGAGCGTGTAGCGCTCGGCCGCCACGCGCAGGTAGGCGTCCGTCTCGTCGTCGTCCCCACGGCACAGGTCCGCCTCCCGCAGCATCGCCACCACGGGGGCGTACTCGCGCTCCAACCAGGCGGCCGCCACCTCGTGGCGTGACATCGCAGTGCCGCGTTCCTGGATTGCGCGGAACCCCCAGGCCTCCACGCCCTCGGCCAACCGCGCGTAGTCCTCGGGCCGGCGGAGCCGGATGCGCCGGCGCTCGGCCGGGGGTAGGGGGACACGCTCGAAGAAGAGCCGCTCGTGGCTCTTGAGCGGAAGATCGGCGAGCGTGATGTCGCGCCCCGCGCCCACCGCGGTCTGGACCTCGGTCACGTAGGCGTCGATCGTCTCCCGGCCCAGGGCGCGCGCCACCGACACACGGTGGTGCCCGTCGCGCACGAAGTGCAGTTCGCCCACCCGGTACAGGGAGACCGGCGGCATCGACTCGCCGCGGCGCTGGGCCTCGGCCATGCGTTCCCAGCGTGCCCGCAGCCGGCCGGACATCGGCCGGAAGCGGCGGTCGAACTCCTTGGTGCGATCGACGGTGCCGACGATCGAATCGAGCTCCACCACCCGCAGGCCGAGATGGCGCTCGCCCGTGCGGCCCAGGGCCGCCAGCACCTCCTCCAGCGGCAGGATCAGCCCCACATCGTCGGGCTCGCGCCGCAGGCGCCGTCGCAGGCTCTCGAGCACGCGCGCCCGCCGCGCGCGGAGGAAGTCGCTCTGCGCGTCGGCGGTGGGAAATCCGGTGTCCGAGGCCATGCTCAGAACTATGAAGAAGGAGCCGGGACGCCCGAGGGCGCCCCGGCCTCCCGAAACGGCACCGGGGCGCCTGAAAAGGCGCCCCGGCACCTGGAACGGGAAGTGCGCCGGTCTGCCGAGGACGGGTTCGGCGATATGTGCCGGCGCATCACTCGCGTACCCTTGCCCCAGGCGTCGCAAACACGTGCGGTCAGCGCCCTTGGTACCGTTGGTCACGGCTCGGCCCAGGCCCCTCGCCGGCCCGATGCGCCCAGGCTCGCCGGCGCAGAGTTCGCGCACAAAACAACGGCGAAGAGGCTGGGACCGTGGCACCACGAGACGGCGGGCAAGGACGGCCGAGAAGGGCGCCCGACGGCGCGCACCAGGAGGCCGACGTGCCCGAGGAGGCAACCACCAAGGTGCCCGGCAACGGGACCGACGACACCGTCGCCGCGAAGGAGCGTGCGCATGAGACCGACGAGCTGTTCGCCCGCATGCAGGCCGGCGACGAGCGCGCCCGCGATGAGCTGATCGAGCGCTTCCTCCCCCTGGCCCGCCAGCTGGCCCGCCGCTACCAGCGTGCCGCCGAGCCCCTGGACGACCTCGTCCAGGTGGCGAGCATCGGGCTCGTCAAGGCCGTCGATCGCTTCGACGCCGCGCGCGGCGTCGCCTTCTCCTCCTATGCCGTCCCCACGATCCTCGGCGAGCTCAAGCGCTACTTCCGCGACAGCGGGTGGGCCGTGCACGTGCCGCGCGGCATGCAGGAGCGCGCGATGCAGGTCGATCGCGCGATCAAGGAACTGGCCGGTCGGCTCGGTCGCTCGCCCTCGGTCGATGAGGTTGCCGAGCACACGCACAGCTCGGTCGAGGACGTGCTCGGCGCCATGGAGGCCGGCCAGGCCTACGAGTCCGTCTCGCTTGACTCGGACCGCGGGAACCCGGGGGAGCCGGGCACGGAGACGGTGGCGGACGGGATCGGGGAGACCGACGAGCGCTTCGAGCTCGTCGAGTACGGCGCGTCGATCGCCCCCGCGGTCAAGGCGCTGTCCGATCGCGACCGCCTGATCCTTCACCTGCGCTTCGTCGAGGACCTCACGCAGTCGCAGATCGCCGACCGCATCGGGGTCTCGCAGATGCAAATTTCGCGGCTGATCCGCCGCTCGCTCGCACGGCTGCGGGCGGCAGCCACGGAATAGTCGTCAGTCGTCAGACGTCAGACGTCAGAAGCTGGGGCCCGAGCCCTCGCAACTGACGACTGAGGACTGACGACTGACGACTCAGGCGCAATTCCGCGCCCGACCCTGCCGAATTCGCCCCGATTCGGGTAAACATATGTGCATGCCTCGCGCTATCTGGAGCGGCGCCATCTCCTTCGGGCTGGTCAACGTACCGGTCAAGCTCTACAGCGCCGTGTCGCGCAAGACGGTGCGCTTCCATCAGCTCAACGGCGAGACGCAATCGCGCATCCAGCAGAAGCGCGTGGACGCCCAGTCCGGCGAGGAGGTGCCCTACGAGCGCATCGTCAAGGGCTACGAGGTCTCGCCCGACCGCTACGTCGTGATCGAGCCGGAGGAGCTCGAGGCGCTGGATCCGGAGAAGACGCGCACCATCGACATCCTCGACTTCGTGGACGAGGACGAGATCGACCCGATCTTCTACGACCACCCCTACTACCTCGTGCCCGGCGCCGGCGCCGAGAAGGCCTACCGGCTGCTGCTCGACGCGATGGAGGAGGCGGGCAAGGTGGCGATCGCCAAGGTCGTGATCCGCTCGAAGGAGAGCCTCGTCGCGATCCGCCCGGCGGGCGACGCGCTGACCATGTCGACCATGCTCTTCCACGACGAGGTGGTTCCGGTCGACCGCCTCGACGAGCTGCCCCAGGCCGACAAGGCCACGAAGACCACCAAGCGCGAGCTCGACATGGCCGAGCAGCTCATCGCCTCGCTGACGTCCGAGTTCGATCCCGAGAAGTACCGCGACGAGTATCGCGAGCGCGTGCTCGACCTCATCGAGCGCAAGGCCGAGGGCGAGGAGATCGCCGTGACGGCCGCGCCGGCCGAGGAGGCCAAGCCGGTACCGGACCTGATGGCCGCGCTCGAGGCATCGATCAAGGCGGCGAAGGACGGGGACGAGGACGGAAAGGGCGCCCGCAAGCCCGCGCGCAAGCGCGCTCCGGCGAAGGGCTCGTCCAACGGCTCGGGCGGCAAGAAGAAGCCCGCCACGAGCCGAAAGGCAAAGGCAGGCTCCTCCAAGTCGGCCTCCTCGAAGGCAGCCTCCTCCAAGAAGTAGGGGCCCGATGGCCTCCGCCCGCGTCGCGGTCGAGATCGACGGGCGCCAGCTCGATCTGTCGAACCTCGACAAGGTGCTCTACCCGGAGGCCGGGTTCACCAAGGCCGAGGTGATCGACTACTACACGCGCATCGCCCCGGTCATGCTTCCGCACCTCGCCGGCCGGCCGTTGACGCTGCACCGCTTTCCCAACGGCACCGGCGCGAAGGGGTTCTACGAGAAGCAGTGCCCCGACCACCGGCCCGACTGGGTCACCACGACCCCGATCCGGGCGAAGGGCGTCGGGCGCTTCGGCGAGCGCCGACGCGACCCGCGCGACATCGACTTCTGCCTCGTCGAGGACCGACCGACGCTCGTGTGGCTGGCGAACCTCGCGTGCCTCGAGCTGCACGTCCTACTGGCCCGGGCACCCGATGTGGAGCGTCCCACCGCCGTCGTCTTCGACCTCGACCCCGGCGCGCCCGCCGGCGTGATCGAGTCCGCGCGCGTCGCGCTCCTGCTGCGCGGCACGCTCGAGGCGCTCGGGCTCGAGGCGTGCGTGAAGACGTCGGGGTCCAAGGGACTGCAGCTGTACGTGCCGCTCAACGGCCGGGCCGACTACGACCACACGAAGGTGTTCGCCCGTTCACTCGCGCGGCTGCTGGAGAAGGAGCACCCCGACCTCGTCGTCTCGAAGATGAAGCGCGAGCTGCGCGGCGGCAAGGTGTACGTCGACTGGCAGCAGAACGAGAACTTCAAGACGACGGTGTGCGCCTACTCCCTGCGGGCGCGCGAGCAGCCCACGGTCTCGACGCCGCTGCGCTGGGAGGAGGTGGAGGCGGCGGTCGACGACGGCGAGGAGAGCGCGCTGGTCTTCGACGCCGCCGCCGCACTCGAGCGGGCCGAGCGCCACGGCGACCTGTTCGCCGCGGCGCTCGAGCTCGAGCAGGACCTTCCCACCGCCTAGAGCTGCCTAGCTCTGCACGCTCTCGCGCTGGCGCTCGTGCGCGCCCTCGGCGATCTCCTCGACCGCCTTGTCGCAGAATGCGTCGAGGTCGTCGGGCTTGCGGCTCGTCACCAGCCCGCCGTCGACGTGGACCTCCGCGTCGACCCAGGTGGCGCCGGCGTTGCGGATATCGGTCTGCAACGACGGCCACGAGGTGAGCGTGCGGTCGCGCACGACATCTGCCTCGACCAGCGTCCAGGGCGCGTGGCAGATCGCCGCCACCGGCTTGCCGGCGGCGAAGAAGTCACGGACGAAGCCCACGGCGTCCTCGTCGACGCGGAGGGCGTCCGGGTTGGCCACGCCGCCCGGCAGGACCAGGGCGTCGTAGTCGCTCTCCTTCGCGTCCGCCGCCGTGCGGTCGACGGTGAACGTGTCGGCCTTGTCGAGGTGATTGAAGCCCTGAATCTCGCCTTCCTCCAACGACACGAGCTCGGGAGCGCCGCCGGCATCCTCGACCGCGTTCCAGGGACGCGTCAGCTCGATCTGCTCCACACCGTCGGTCGCGAGGAACGCGACCTTCTTGCCATCCAGCGGCGCCATGTCTCGCCCCTTTCTTTCATGGTCCCGTACGGCTACCGCGCGGGCGCGGCGGGCAAACCGAAGAAGCGTCCGAGCACCGACCTCCCGGCGCGTTCGACCTCGACACGCCCAGGCTCGGCGAGCTCCACGCCGGGCGGCAGATGCGCGCCCCAGCC
>JAWVFS010000134.1:0-10146 GCA_033855795.1 Solirubrobacteraceae bacterium
TCGAGGAGCTGGTGGCGGCGTTCCGCGAGCACGAGCCCGACGCGCTGATCCTGCTCACGCCCGTCGCCGACCCGGAGAACTACGGGGTTGCCGAGCTGCGCGACGGCGCGGTGGTCCGCCTGGTGGAGAAGCCGCCGGAGCCGCGCACGGACCTCGCCCTGGTGGGGGTGTACATGTTCACGCCGGCGATCCACGACGCCGCCCGGGCGATCTCGCCGTCGGCGCGCGGCGAGCTGGAGATCACCGACGCGATCCAGCATCTCCTCGATTCGGGTCTGCGGGTGGAGCCGCACGTGGTCGAGGGCTGGTGGAAGGACACCGGGCGCCTGGAAGACATGCTCGAGGCCAACCGCCTCATCCTCGACAACGTCGAGCCGCGCATGGACGGGGAGCTGGTCGACTCGCGCGTGGACGGGCGGGTGGTGGTCGAAGCAGGCGCGCGGCTCGAGCGCTCCAACGTGCGTGGGCCCGCGATGATCGGCGCGGACACACGGCTCGTCGACGCCTACGTCGGGCCCTACACCTCGATCGGCGAGGGCTGCACCATCGAAAACGCCGAGGTCGAGCACTCCATCCTGCTGGCGGGCTGCTCGGTGCACAACCTCGCGGGGCGCATGGAGTCCTCGCTGCTCGGCCGCAACGTCGCCATCGCCCGCGACGATCGCCAGCCGCGGGCCTACCGGTTCATGGTGGGCGACAACAGCGAGATTTCGATTCTTTGAGTCCGGCTGCCGCGAAGCTCGCGCCCTAGTGACTACCGCGAAGCGGTACTGACGGCCCTCCCGGGCGGAGGGTCTGCTGTTTGCAGACCCGGAGCCCGAAGGGCGGGAGGGTGGCGAGCCACCCGGTCACGTCCGCCGAGGCAGGCGGAGGCTCGTTGTTTACGAGCCGGAGCCAGCGCGGACAAAGGTAAGCCGTGCCTAGCCTTTGTGCGGATTAGCACGTGCGTAGGCGTGCGTTGTCCGTCCGAAGCCGTAACCTCGCATTCACCGCAACGCATCGAACCCCCAAAGGAGGTGCGGTGATGCCAGAGGGTTACTGCGTCAAGGAACGCAAGAAGGTGGAGATCAAGGACCCGCAGCAGGTGACCATGAAGAACGGCCGCCCCGCGATCCAGGGTACGTGCCCGGACTGTGGGACCAAGATCTTCAAGATCGGGAAGCTCTAGTCCCCACCGACATCCTCGCGCGGCGCGCCTGAGCGCCGATGCGCTATCCATAGGCGCACCATGCGCCTACTCGTCACGGGCGCCGGTGGCATGCTCGGTCAGGATCTCGTGCATGCCGCTCGCGCTGCCGGCCACGATCCCGTGGCGGCGTCCCGCGCTCAGCTCGACGTGACCGATCCGGCCGCGGTCGCGGCGGCGGTCGCGCACGCTTCACCCGACGCGATCGTCAACTGCGCAGCGTGGACCGACGTCGACCGCGCCGAGTCCGAGCGCGCCGCCGCGTCCGCGGTCAACGGCGCCGGTGCGGGGCACGTCGCAGTCGCGGCGGCGGACGCCGGCGCGCCGCTCGTGCACGTCTCGACCGACTACGTGTTCGACGGGCGCGCACGCGAGGCCTCCCGCGAGTCGGCGCCCACGGGGCCGCTGTCGGCCTACGGTGCCACCAAGCTCGAGGGCGAACACGCGGTGGAGCGCGCCGGAGGCGAGCACACCATCGCGCGCTCCTCCTGGCTGTTCGGCGCCGGCGGCCCGAACTTCGTCGAGACGATGCTCCGCCTCGGCGCCGAGCGCGACGCGGTCTCGGTGGTGACCGACCAGGTCGGCTGCCCCACGTTCACCGGCCACCTCGCCCAGGCGCTCGTGGCGATCGCCGAGGCGGGGCCGCGCGGCCTCGTCCACGTGGCCGGCGGCGGCGCCTGCAGCTGGCACGACTTCGCCGTCGAGATCTTCGCCCAGACCGGCGTCGACTGCCGCGTGGACCCCGCCACCACGGCGGAGGTGGCCCGGCCCGCGCCGCGGCCCGCCTTCAGCGTGCTCGCGTCCGAGCGTGCCGACGCCCCGCGCCTGCCCGACTGGCGCGAGGGCCTCGCGGCCTACCTGGCCGCGCGAACCCCCGCGAGGGCGTCCGCATGAGGCTGCTCGTCTGCGGCGGGGCCGGGTTCATCGGCTCGAACTTCGTGCGTCTGCGCCTGGCCGAGCAGGGCGACGAGGTCGTGGTGCTCGACAAGCTCACCTACGCCGGCCGGGAGGAGAACCTGGCCGACGTGCGCGAGGACCCGCGCCTGACCTTTCTGCACGGCGCGATCGAGGATGCCGCCTCCGTGGACGAGGCCATTCAGGGCTGCGACGCGGTGGTCAACTTCGCCGCCGAGACCCACGTGGACCGCTCGATCGCCGATCCCGACGCGTTCATGGTGACGAACCTCCAGGGCACCCACGTGCTGCTCGAGGCGGCGCGTGACCGGGGTCTCCGCTACCTCCAGGTCTCGACCGACGAGGTGTACGGCTCGATCGAGGACGGCACGTTCACCGAGGCCTCGCCGCTCGCCCCGTCGTCGCCCTACAGCGCCAGCAAGGCGGGCGCCGACCTGCTCGTGGCCTCCTACTTCGACACCTTCGGCCTGGCGGCGACGATATGCCGCGGCTCGAACAACTACGGCCCCTACCAGCATCCCGAGAAGTTGATCCCGCTGATGGTGCTCAACGCGCTGGCCGGGGATCGCCTGCCCGTCTACGGCGACGGCATGAACGTGCGCAACTGGATCTTCGTCGAGGACTTCGCCCGCGCGATCGGGGACGTGCTGGAGCACGGAGCGCCCGGCGAGGCCTACAACGCGGGCGGCCCCGACGAGGAGCCCAACCTCGAGGTGGTGCGCCGCATCCTCGCGCTGTGCGCGCGCGACGAGGAACTGATCGACTTCGTCACCGACCGCCCCGGCCACGACCGGCGCTACTCGCTGTCCTCGGCGAAGGTGCGCGGCCTCGGGTGGGAGCCGCGGACGCGCTTTCAGGAGGGCCTGGAGCGCACCGTGGAGTGGTACCGCGACAACGCCTGGTGGTGGGAGCCCATCCGCTCCGGGGAGTACCGCGAGTACTACGAGCGCCAGTACGGGCGCTCGCTCGGTTGACCCTCGCGCTGCGGGCAGCCGCAATCTAGACTGGTGCCATGACCGACCGCGCGACGGTACCGCGCGGCCGCCATGCGCCTCCGCTGGAGGTCCGCCTCTCGGTCCAGCGCCGGCGACTCCTCGAGGCGGCGGCGGCCGAGTTCGCCCGTTCCGGGTACGCCGAGGCGAGCGCGGAGGCCATCTCGCGCGCCGCCGGCATGTCGAAGGCGACCTTCTACGAGCACTTCGCCAACAAGGAGGAGTGCATCCTCGCTCTCTTCGACATCGCCGCGACCGAGGTCCTGCAGGCGATGGCCGCCGGCACGGCCGCGGGCGGCAAGGACCCGCTGCAGCGAATGCGCGGCGGGCTGCGCGCCTTCCTCGACATCCTCGCCGAGCACTCGAACGAGTCGCAGACGCTGCTGGTCGAGATCATCGGTGCCGGCCCGCGTGCCGCGCAGCGCCGCGACGAGGTCTTCGGCCGTTTCGCCGAGGCGATCGACGCGGAGAACGCCGCCGCCGCCCGCGGCGGGACCGTGGCGCGCCTGGCGTCACCGGATGACGCCTACGCGATCGTCGGTGCGGTCGCCGAGCTCGCCTCGCGCCAGATCCGCCTTGGTGTCCCGGCCGACGTGCGCGAGCTCGAGCCGGTGATCGAGCGCCTGATCGTCGGCCTGGTCGCACCGCCCGCCGGCGTGTGAACCCGCGCCGGTCCAAGCGTCCGCGACACGCCGAGCTGGACGCGCTGGAGGCCGAGGTAACCGCCTGCCGGCGCTGCCCGCGGCTCGTGGCCTGGCGCGAGCAGGTCGCACGGGAGAAGCGCGCGTCGTTTGCCGGTTGGGACTACTGGGGCCGCCCGGTTCCCGGCTTCGGGGACCCCGATGCGCGGATCCTGGTCTTCGGGCTCGCCCCGGCCGCGCACGGCGGCAACCGCACCGGCCGCGTGTTCACCGGGGATCGCTCGGGCGACTGGCTGTTCGCGGCGATGCACCGCGCGGGGCTCGCCAACCAGCCGACCTCGGTCTCCCGCGACGACGGTCTGCGCCTGCGCGACGCCTGGGTCACCGCCGCCGTTCGCTGTGCGCCGCCCCAGAACCGCCCGACGCCGCAGGAGCGCGATAACTGCCTGCCGTGGACCGAGCGCGAGCTGGCGCTGCTCCCCGGTGTGCGCGTCATCGTCTGCCTCGGCGCGTTCGCCTGGGATGCCGCGCTGCGGGTGCGCGCCGCAGTGGGCGATCCAGCGCCATCCCCCCGGCCGCGCTTCGGCCACGGCGCGGAGGTGCCGGGCGAGCGCTGGACCCTGCTCGGCAGCTTTCACCCCTCCCAGCAGAACACGTTCACGGGCCGGCTCACGGAGACCATGCTCGACGCGGTGTTTGCGCGGGCGCGAGCGCTGGCCGGGCCGCCGTAGGCACGCGCTAGGCTCGTCAGATGCCGCTTTCGCAGTTCTCCGAGCGCACCCGCGCGTGGTTCGAGGGCGCCTTCGAGGCCCCGACTCCGGCGCAGGAACAGGCGTGGCCGGCGATCGCGACCGGCGAGCACGTGCTGCTGTCGGCCCCGACGGGATCGGGCAAGACGCTGGCCGCGTTCCTGTGGGCGCTGGACCGCCTGGCGACCGACCCGCTCGCGGAGGGCGAGCGACGTACGCGGCTGGTGTACGTGTCGCCGCTGAAGGCGCTGTCCTACGACATCGAGCGCAACCTGCGTGCCCCGTTGAAGGGCATCGGAGCCGACATCTCCGTGGCGATCCGCACCGGCGACACGCCGCAGCGCGAGCGGGCGGCCATGCGGCGCCACCCGCCCGACGTGCTGATCACGACGCCCGAGTCGCTGTATCTGATCCTCACCTCCCAGGCGAGGGAGATGCTCACGGGCGCGGAGTGGGCGATCGTCGACGAGATCCACGCCGTCGCGCAGACCAAGCGCGGCTCGCACCTGGCCCTCACGCTCGAGCGCCTCGAGGCGCTCGCGGAGCGCCCGCTCCAGCGCATCGGCCTGAGCGCGACGCAGCGCCCGCTGGAGGAGGTCGCGCGCTTCCTCGTCGGCCCGCAGCGGACCTGTCGAGTGGTCGATGCAGGCATGCGCAAGCCGCTGGACCTCAAGATCCACGTGCCGGTCGAGTCCATGGTCGAGCCGGACGCCGACCTCGAGCTCGACTCCGGGCTCGGCGGCGAGTCGACGCGCCAGTCGATCTGGCCCGCGATCTACCCCGAGCTGCTGCGGCTGGTGCAGGAGCACCGCTCGACGATCGTGTTCGTCAACAACCGGCGCGCCGCCGTGCGGCTCGCGCTGCGCCTCAACGAGCTCGCGGCGGCGGCGGAGGAGGGCCACGATCCCCAGGGCCCAGCCGCGCCGCCCGAGATCGCGCGGGCGCACCACGGCTCGCTGGCCCGCGAGGAACGCCTGGTCGTGGAGGAGGAGCTGAAGTCCGGACGCCTCCCCTGCCTCGTCGCCACGTCGTCGCTGGAGCTGGGCATCGACATGGGCGCGGTCGACCTCGTCCTCCAGGTCGAGTCGCCGAAGTCGGTCTCGCGCGGGATGCAGCGCATCGGCCGCGCCGGCCACAACGTCGGCGATGTCTCCAAGGGCCGCATCTTCCCCAAGTTCCGCGCCGACCTGCTCGAGTGCGCCGTGGTCGCGCGCCGGATGCGCCTGGGCGAGATCGAGGCCACGGTCGTCCCCCGCAACCCCCTCGACGTGCTCGCCCAACAGATCGTGGCGATCGCCGCCTCGGACGAGGTGGTCGCCGTGGACGAGGTCCACGCCCTGGTCACCCGCACGCACACTTACGCGGAGCTGTCGCGCGCCCAGCTCGAGAACGTGCTCGACATGCTCGACGGCCGCTACCCCTCCAGCGAGTTCGGCGACCTGCGCCCGCGGATCGTGTGGGACCGCGTGGCCGGGACGATCAGGGCCCGCCGCGGCGCGCGCCAGCTCGCGGTCACCAACGCCGGCACGATCCCGGACCGCGGACTGTTCGCGGTCACGCTCCCCGACGGCCGCCGCGTGGGCGAGCTCGACGAGGAGATGGTGTACGAGGCGCGCCCGGGCCAGACGTTTCTGCTCGGCGCCTCGAGCTGGCGGATCGAGGAGATCGGCCGCGACCGCGTCGTGGTGACGCCCGCTCCGGGCGTCCCGGGCGCGGTGCCGTTCTGGAAGGGCGACGGCATCGGGCGCCCGAAGGAGCTGGGCGAGGCCATCGGAGCCTTCTCGCGCTGGGCGGTCGAGCAGCCCGCCGAGGTGCTCGAGCGCGACTTCGACCTCGACGAGCTCGCGGCGCGCAACCTCCTCGCCTTCCTACGCGAGCAGCAGGCCGCGACGCGCGTCGTCCCCTCGGACCGCACCATCGTCATCGAGCGCTTCCGCGACGAGATCGGCGACTGGCGACTGTGCGTGCTCTCGCCCTACGGTGGGCGCGTGCATGCCGCCTGGGGACTGGCGCTGTCGGCACGCATTCGGGAGGAGTTCGGCCTCGAGTCCGACGCCATCTGGTCCGACGACGGCATCATCGTCCACCTTCCCGACGCCGACGAGCCGCCGGGCGCCGAGCTCGTGCTGATCGAGCCGGACGAGGTCGAGGAGCGCGTCGTCGCGGAGCTGGGCTCCTCCGCCCTCTTCGGCGCGCGCTTCCGCGAGAACGCGGCTCGGGCGCTGCTGATCCCGCGCGCCTATCCCGGTAAGCGCACGCCGCTGTGGCAGCAGCGGCTGAAGGCGCAGACCCTTCTCGAGGTGGCCAAGCGCTACGGCGAGTTTCCGGTGGTGCTGGAGACCTATCGCGAGTGCCTGCGCGACGTGCTCGACCTGCCGGGCCTGCAGTCCCTGCTCACCTCGCTGCACCGCCGCGAGCTGTCGATCGTCGAGGTCGAGACACAGACGGCGTCCCCGTTCGCCTCTTCGCTGCTCTTCGACTACGTCGCCACCTACATGTACGAGGGCGACGCCCCGAACGCCGAACGGCGCGCGGCCGCCCTCTCGCTGGACCGCGACCTCCTGCGCGAGCTGCTCGGGCAGGACGAGCTGCGAGAGCTGATCGACCCGGCCGCGCTGGAGCAGGTGGAGGCCGACCTCCAACACCGCTCTGAGCGCACGCAGGCGGAGACGCGCGACGCCCTTCACGACGTCCTGCGCCACCTCGGAGACCTGAATCGCGACGAGGTCCACGCGCGCGTCCTGGCGGGCGTGGACGCCGACGCGATGCTGGCCGAGCTGGAGCGTGAACGGCGCGCGATCAGGCTGCGGCTGGCCGGCGAGGAGCGCTGGGCGGCCGCGGAGGACGCCGGCACCTACCGCGACGCCTTCGGCGCCGTCCCGCCGAGCGGGCTGCCGGACAGCTTCCTCGGCGCGGTGCCCGACCCGCTCGAGCGCATCGCGCGACGCTACGCCCAGACCCACGGGCCTTTCACCACGCGTGAGCTGCGCGACCGGTACGCGGCCGACCCGGCCGCCGCGCTGCGCGAGCTCGAGCGCGCCGGCACCCTCGTGCGCGGCGAGCTGCGGCCGGGCGGGAACGAGCGTGAATGGTGCGACACCGAGGTCCTGCGCCGGTTGCGCCGCGCCTCGCTCGCCGTGCTGCGCAAGGAGATCGAGCCGGCCGACCAGCGGGCGTTCGCCGGCTTCGCCGCGTCTTGGCAGGGCATCGACCGCCACCCGCCGCAGGGTGCCGGCGTCGACCGCCTGAGGGAGATTCTCGTCCCGCTCCAGGGCGTCGCGCTGCCCGTCGAGGCGTGGGAACGCGACGTGCTGCCGCGCCGGGCCGGCGCCTACTCGCCGACCTGGATGGACCAGCTCTGCGCGAGCGGCGAGCTCGTGTGGATCGGCGCCGGGGCGATCGGCCGGCGCTCGGGCCGCGTGTCGCTGTACTTCCGCGAGGACGCCTCCCACGTGGGGCCGCCACCCTCGAAGAGCGACCCGCCGGCCGAGGCCGAGCACGACGCGGTGCGCGAGCGGCTCGCGGCGGGTGCCTGCTTCTTCACCGATCTCCTCGTCGACGTCGAGCTCGCGCCGGAGCAGCTGCAGGAGGCGCTGTGGGATCTCGTATGGGCCGGCGAGGTGACGAACGACGCCTTCGCGCCGCTGCGCGCGCCGCGACTCACCCTCGCGCGCGCCCAGCGCGAGCAGGCGCGGCGTTCCGGCCGGCGCTTTGCGTCGCGACGCAGCGGTGCGCAGGCCCAGGTCCAGGGGCGCTGGTCGCTGGTCTCCACGCTCCTGCGCGACGCGCCCGAGCCGGGCGCACGCCGGCGCGCGCTGGCCGAGCTCCTGCTCGAGCGCTACGGCATCGTGACCCGCGAGCAGGTGCTGGCCGAGGGCATTCCGGGCGGGTTCTCGGCCGTCTACGACTCGCTCGTCGCGCTCGAGGCGCTCGGCGTCGCGAGCCGCGGCTACTTCGTCGAGGGCCTCGGGGGGGCGCAGTTCGCGCTCCCGGGAGCGGTCGAGCGCCTTCGCGCGCAACGGGTCGACGACGGCGCGCCGGTCGTGCTCGCCGCGGTCGACCCGGCACAGCCCTACGGTGCCGCGCTGCCGTGGCCCAAGCGAGACGGCGTGGCCGAGGCCCGGCGCCCACAGCGCGTGGCGGGCGCCCAGGTCGTGCTCGTCGGCGCCGAACCCGTCGTCTACCTCGAGCGCTCGGGCAAGGGCCTGCTCACGCTCGTCGAGGAGCACGATCCGCGGCTCTATCCCGCACTCGAGGCGCTTGCCGACCACGTCCGCGCCGGTCGCGTCCGGCGGATCGGCATCGAACGTGTGAACGGCGAATCCGTTGCCGGCTCGCCGCTCGCGGCCGTGCTGATCGAGCTCGGGTTCCGGCAGAGCCCGCGCGCGCTGACCCTCACCGCATAGGCCGGCATGCCTGAAGGCGACACCATTCACTACGCCGCCAACCGCATGCGCCCCGTGCTCGAGGGGCGCGAGCCGGAGGAGATCGTCACCCCGCAACGCCGCCACGCGAAGGACCGCTGGCCCGAGCGCCTCGCGGGCCGGGCGGTCAGCGCGGTCGACGCCCACGGCAAGCATCTGTTCCTGCATTTCGAGGGCGACCTCGTCCTCCACTCCCATCTGCGCATGACCGGCGTCTGGGCCACCTACGAGCGGGCGCGCCGGTGGGGGCGCTCGCCCCGGCGCGCGTGGCTCGTGCTGCGCACGCCGTCGCACGAGATCGTCGAGTTCGACGGGCCGGTCCTCGAGCTGCTGACCGAGTCGCGTGCGCGTTTCGACCGGCGCCTGGCCGCGCTCGGGCCCGACGTGCTGGCCGACGAGTTCGATGCCGACCGCTTCCTGCGCCGCCTGCGCGCGGACGATCCCACGCGGCTGTTCGGCGATGCCCTGCTCGACCAGCGCACGATCGCCGGCATCGGCAACCTGTGGAAGGCGGAGTCCTGCTGGGAGGCGGGGGTAAGCCCGTGGCGCCGCACTCGCGATGTCTCCGACGACGAGGCGCTGGCCGTGGTCGCCGCCGCGCGGCCGCGGATGCTCGCAGCCTCCGTCCACGGGCATCCGGATCGAGATCAGCGCGTCTACGGCCGCGCCGGGCGGCCGTGCGGCCGCTGCGGCGCGCGAATCCGGGCCCGGGGTCAGGGCGACGACAACCGGCGGACCTTCTGGTGCGGGAGGTGCCAGCGGTGACGGCGGTCCTGCGGGTCGGCCACAAGGGGGCCGGCCTGATCGCGCCGGGCAACACGCTCGCGTCCTTCGACGCCGCCCTGGCCGCCGGCGTGGACATGATCGAGTTCGACATCCTTCCCGCCCGCGGCACCGGCGAGCTGGTCCTGGCCCACGACCCAGGCGCCGCCCGGCGTGGCGATCCGCCGACGCTCGAGGAGGGGCTGGCCCATCTCGCCTCCGCCGCGTTCGACGGGCTGGACTTCGACGTCGACCTCAAGGGGCAGGGCTACGAGGATCGCGTGGTCGAGGCGCTGCGCCGGCATGGCCTCCTCGACCGGTCGCTCGTGTGCTCGCAGTACCCGCGCAGCCTCGACCGCGTGCGCGAGCTGGAGCCGGCCGTGCGAGTCGGCTGGTCGGTGCCCCGCGCCTCGACCGACTACACCACCAAGCCGCTGATCGGCTGGGTGGCGGTCGCGGTGCTACTGCTGTACCGGC
>JAWVFS010000135.1:0-13304 GCA_033855795.1 Solirubrobacteraceae bacterium
TGCCCATGATCCCGGGCGAGGCGCGTGGGGCCGCGCGCGATCCGCAGCCGTCCCCCGATCGTGGCCACCACTGTCGCCCGCCCACTCCCGCCGCCCGCACCGCCGACGCTCGCCGTCGCGCGCCGCCCGCCCCGGTGGAATGCCGGCTGGGCGGCCGCCCTCGCGCTCGTCGCGATAACCGCCCTGGGCGCGCTCCTGCGCTTCGACGCCTTCGGCCAGGTCCATCCCAACCCCTACTACGACGCGGCCGTGCGCAGCATGGCGCTGAGCTGGCACAACTTCTTCGTCGGCGCCGCCGATCCCGCGGCGGGCGTGTCGGTGGACAAGATTCCCCTCGACCTCTGGCTGCAGGTCGCGTCGGTGAAGTTGTTCGGGTTCACCTCGACGGCGCTGCGCCTCCCCGAGGCCCTGGCCGCCACCACGGCCATTCCTCTGCTGTTCGACCTCGTCCGCCGGCTGTTCGGGTCGGTCGCGGGCCTGGTTGCCGCTTTGGCCCTCGCCGTGATGCCGGTCGCCGTCCTCACCGGACGCTCGGACACGATGGACTCGCTGATGATGGCGCTGATGGTCCTGGCCGCGTGGTGCGTGGTCCGCGGCGTCCAGTCCCGGCGTCGCGAGCTGCTCTGGCTGTGCCTCGCCGCCGCGGCGCTGGGGCTGGCCTTCGAGGTCAAGCTGTTCGAGGCGCTCACCGTGGTGCCCGCCCTCCTGCTCCTCTATTACCTGGGCAGCGGGGCGACGCGCCGGCGGCGCCTGCGCAATCTCGCCGTCGGGGGGCTGCTGTTCGTGGTGGTGAGCCTCTCGTGGCCCATCGCGATTTCGCTGACGCCCGCGAGGGACCAGCCCTATGCCCTGGGCTCGACCGACGGCACCGTGTGGAATGCGATCTTCGTGTTCAACGGTGTCGGCCGGATCGGCCACACCCCAGGCGTCTACGGACTCGGCGTCGCGCCCCGGAACATCCACCAGGGGGATCGCGGGGCAAGACGGCTGTTCTCCGACCGCCCGACGGACTACCGCATGCTCATTGGGTTCGAGCTGATCGCGGCCCTCGCGCTCGGCGCGCTGGCGATCGCCGGCAACTGGCGCGGCGTGGTGCGTCGCCCCCGCGATGACCTCGAGCGCCGGCGGCGCGCCGGCGGTGTGTTCCTCGGCGTGTGGCTCGTCGGGGGTGCGGCCGTCTCCAGCGCACTCGCGGTGATGCTGCCGCGCTATCTCGAAACGTTCACGCCGGCCGTGGCGGCCTCGCTGGGCGTGGCGATCGCGATCCTCGCGTTCTCCCTGCGTCGCGGCGCGCTCGCGGTTGTCGGGCTGGCGGGCGTCGCGCTCGTGGCGCTCGACTTCCTCGTGCTCAACCACCATCCGGGAACCTTCCAGCCGAATGCGACGACGCAGCTGGCGATCGCCATCGCGCTGGGCGCACTGGCGGTCGTCGCGGCCCTCGTGCTCGCGCTTTCAAAGCGTGCCCGGCTGGCCGCGGCGCTCATCCCGCTCGCGGCGGCACTGGCCGCGGTCGCGGTGCTGCTTCCCTCCTACCAGGCGTCCCGCGCGATCTCGGTCGCGGGGTGGCAGGACTCCGGCACCCCGGGCCGCCGGCCGGCCCACCAGACGGCGCGCCTGAGTGCGTACCTGCGCCGCCACCAGGCCGGAGCGCGCTACGAGGTTGCGACGCACGCCGTCGGATCCGTGTCCGCGCTGATCGTGCACGACGCCCGGCCCGTGCTGTTTCTCTCCAACCTCGGCCGGCAGCCGCTCATCGCGCTGCCGCGGTTCATCGGTCTCGTGCGGGCGGGGCAGGTCCGCTTCGTGCTCGTCGGCGGCTGTCCCAAGGGCCACTCCGTGACGTCCTGTGACGCCGCCAGTGCGTGGGCGCAGCACCACGGCCGGGACGTCAGCGCCAGCGCCGGCCTGGCCCGCGCGAACCTCTACGCGCTCACGCCGGTGGCGGCGCGGACGAGCAAGGCCCGCTAGAACCCGCTCGGCCGACACCGCCGGCCACTAACCTGCCGGCGGTGAGTCGAAGCGCCCGACGTGGGACCGGCCTCGCGGCGGTCGCCCTCGCCGCCGTGGCCACGGTCGTTCCCGCCCCCCCGCGTGCGCATGCCGCCGTGCCGAGCGGATGCCAGGTCGCGCCGGTCTCGGACACGGTCGTCATGACCCTGCGCAGCGGGGGACGCCGGCGCACCGCGCTCGTCCACGTCCCGCCCGGCGCGGCCGCGGGGCAGCGTCTGCCGATCGTGCTCGCCTTCCACGGGTCCGGCAGCAACGGCGCGGCCATGGCGGGGTACAGCGGACTCTCGGTGGTCGGCGACGGCGAGGGCTTCCTCGCCGTGTATCCGTACGCGTCGGGCGGTCCCTGGAACCAGGGCTCGACGAGCCCGAACGCCCCCGACGACGTGCGCTTCACCTCGGACCTCCTCGACGTGCTCGAGGACCGCTGGTGCATCGACCCTCGACGGGTCTACGCCACCGGCGTCTCCGCCGGTGGCGGGATGGTTGCGCGCCTGGGCTGCCAGCTCAGCGCCCGGATCGCGGCGATCGCGCCGGTGGCCGGCAGCTACGCCGCGCTTCCAGCCTGCCACCCCGACCGGCCGGTGTCGGTGCTCGAGGTCCACGGCACGAGCGACGCCATCGTCCCGTATGCCGGGAGCCCGCCCAAGGGCGCGGGCAGCGTCCCGGCCTTCCTCGCGGGCTGGCGCGCCCGTGACGGCTGCTCCAACCGCACCACGCAGCGCCACATCGCGCCGCACACGCTCCAGATCGACGCCACCCGGTGCGCACCGGGGGCGGCCGTGCGCCACATCGAGATCCTCGGCGGCTGGCATCAGTACCCGGGAGCCTCGCCACCCGACCGCGGCCCCCGCGCCACGATCTCCGCCGCGTGGCAGAGCTGGCGCTTCTTCGCCGGCAAGCGCCTGGGCGTGCCCCCGGCCCGGGCGAGCCGTTAGGGACTCGTTCGGGGCTCGTCATGACCCGTCGGCTTGACGGGCCCTACGGATGGAGCCTCGTCAGGTCTCGCAGCGTTACGAGCGAATCCGCCGGCCGGTCCCGCATCGTCTGCAAAGCACCCAGCGCCTCATCGATGGTTTCAAGCGTCGCGTCGCGGGCCTCGAGCGCGTAGCGCGCCAGCCATCGACAGGCAGCTCGCTCGTATCGCCCTGGTTCGGCATCCGCGAGTAGAGCGCAGATCGCCGCGGCGTCGGCGAGGGGGACGCGCGGCAGCTCGGCGGCGGCATGGCGGATCAGGTCCAGGTCTCGGAGGGCGAGTGCGCGGCGGAAGCGGGCGTAGGAGTGGCCCTTCGCGGACACGAACGCATGTTCGCATCGTGGTCAAGCTCCGGGTATCCGCCGGCAACGAAAAGCTCCTCGACCATCCCGATGGTCAGGAAGGTCAGTTTTCTGGTTTGCGGAGAGCTGTTCGGGTAGGCGCGTTGTTGGCCCAGCGAGCCGCTCCTCAGACGGACTTGGTGGACGAGCCGCGCCTTGGACGCACTTGCGGACGGGGAGCGGAGCGCTGCGGCCGTGCTTGCCAACGAAAAGCCCCGCCGAAGCGGGGCTCTCGCGGAAGCGGATGATGGGACTCGAACCCACGACCTTCTGCATGGCAAGCAGACGCTCTAGCCAACTGAGCTACATCCGCAGCGGGCGCCGAGTATAGCCTCGGCGTGGCGCTGGCCGTCGTGCGTTAATGCCCTCTGCATGGCGGCTTTCGCAGCAGCGCGGTTGACGCTCGCGCCGGCGGTCCGGCGGCTCGGGATGCGCCCCGCGGCGCACGGCACACGCCGGTGGTGGGACGCCCTCCTCGTCGTGTGGATGGCGTGGATCTTCGACGCCGTCAACAATCTCGGCCCCGTCCGCCAGCACCTGGCCGAGCGCAACGGCGCGGCGGTCCTCGACGTCGAGCGGGCCCTGCACGCGGCGCCCGAGCTCGCGCTGAACACCTGGCTGGCGGCGCATCACCTGCTCAGTCAGATCGCCGTGTTCTGGTACGAGAACATCCACGGGGCCGTGACCTTCGCGGTGTTCGGCTGGCTGTGGTGGCGCCGGCCCGACCTGCTTCCCCCGCTGCGCACGGCGCTGGTGTGGATCACCGCGGTGGGCCTCGCGGTCTTCTGGACCCTGCCGGTCGCGCCGCCGCGGATGCTGACCACCGACGGTTACGTCGACCTCGTCGCCGCCGTCCACCATCTGCCGGTCTGGCAGGGCGGGGCCACCGCGCTCGACGCCAACCAGCTGTCCGCGATGCCCTCGCTGCACCTGGCCTGGGCGGTCTGGGCGGCGGTCGCCGTCTGGCGGCTCTCACCGCGCCTCTGGCTGCGCGGCCTGGCGGTGGTCTACCCGCTCGTGACGCTGTTCGCGGTGATGGCCACGGGCAACCACTACCTCGGCGACGGGGTGGTCGGGGCCGTGATCACGGCGTCGGCGGTGCTCGGCGCCGACCGCCTCTGGGTCCGGCGGCGCGCCCGCGCCGCGACGAGGCGCGTCTGCGTGGCCTGACCGGTCCGCGCGGTCCCGCGGCGGACTCGTCAGACGTCGCTCGAGGGGGCCCAGATGTTGACGTCGCCCTCCTGCGCGTGGTGATCGATCTCGGCGAGCTCCTCGGCGTCGAAGTCCAGGCGCTCCAGCGCCTCGAGGTTCTGATCGAGCTGGGCGACGCTGCTTGCTCCGATCAGCGCCGACGTCACGCGATCGTCGCGCAGCGTCCAGGCCAGCGCCAGCTGCGCCAGGCTCTGGCCGCGGCGTGCCGCGATCTCGTTGAGGGCGCGAATGTGCTCGAGGTTCTCGTCGCTCAGCAGCCCTGGCGAGAACGAGTCGTCCCGCGCCGCGCGCGAGTCCTCCGGGATCCCGTCGAGGTACCGGTCGGTCAGCATGCCCTGGGCGAGCGGCGAGAAGACGATGGATCCGACGCCCTCGCGGCCGAGGACGTCGAGCAGGTCCTGTTCGATCCACCGGTTGAGCATCGAATAGGAGGGCTGGTGGATCAGCAGCGGAGTGCCGAGGTCACGCAGGATGCGCACCGCCTCCTCCGTGCGGCGCGCCGAATAGGAGGAGACCCCGGCGTACACCGCCTTGCCCTGGCGCACGGCGGTGTCGAGGGCCCCGAGCGTCTCCTCCAGCGGCGTCTCGGGGTCGGCGCGGTGCGAGTAGAAGATGTCGACGTGGTCCAGGCCCATCCGCTGCAGGCTCTGGTCGAGGCTCGACAGCAGGTACTTGCGCGAGCCCCAGTCGCCGGAGGGGCCGGGCCACATGTCGTAGCCGGCCTTCGTCGAGATGACCAATTCGTCGCGGTAGGGGCGAAAGTCCTCGGCGAAGATCCGGCCGAAGTTCGTCTCGGCGGACCCGTACGGTGGCCCGGAGTTGTTGGCGAGGTCGAAGTGCGTGACCCCGCGGTCGAACGCGCGCCGCAGGATCCCCCGGCTGGTCTCGATCGGCCGGTCGCCGCCGAAGTTCTGCCACAGCCCGAGCGAAATGGCCGGAAGCTTCAGGCCGCTGCGCCCGCAGCGGCGGTAGGGCATAGCCTCGTAGCGATCAGAGGCGGCGTCGTAGGGCACTGGCGCCAGTATTCCACCGTCGGCGCTCAGGAGCGCTCACCGAGCGATTATCGCCTTGTCATGCCGGGTACCAGAGCGGGCGTCACGCCGCCGGGAGGTTGCCCCGCGGCGCCGAATTCGTTCTGAGAGGGGGACTCGTCGTGATTCGTGCTCTGATCGGTCTGCTGATCGTGATCGCGGTGGTGCTGTTCCTGGCCAAGGTGGCCGTCGCAGGTGGGATCATCGGCGCGATAGCGCTGATTCTGCTCGTGCTGGTTCTCTTCAGAGTCCTCTAGTTCTGGACCTCGACGCAGCCGCTGATTTCTAGGCCACGGATCGGGCCGTGGGCAACGGTGATTTCAAAGACTGGGTCGACGTCGTCGGCAAGTGCATCGATGGTGCGGGCGTCGCGATCGTCGTGGTGGGGCTCGCACTCGCGTCTGCGATCTTCATCTCGCGAACCGTGCGCGGAGGCGAGTTCGAGCAGGTCTACCGGGCCTATCGCCAGGGCCTCGGTCGAGCGATCCTGTTGGGACTGGAATTCCTCGTTGCCGCCGACATCATCCGCACGGTGGCCGTGTCACCGACCTTCCGCAGCGCCGGGGTTCTCGCGGTGATCGTCCTCATCCGGACGTTTCTCAGCATGGCCCTCCAGGTCGAGATCGACGGGCGCTGGCCGTGGCAGGCGCGGGCCTCCACCGAGGCGCAGCGCGCGGGGGGTCGGGACTAGCCGTGTCACAGGAGAACGTGGACATCGTGCGCCGGTTCAACGAGCCCAGCGAGGGCGACAATCTCGTCCCCGTGATCCGGGGGGCGGTCGAGCAACTCGGCCCCGACGCCACGCCCGAAGCGATACTGGCGTGGTGGGTCGAGCACCCGGGTTGGCGGTATGCGCACCCCGACATCGAATGGGACATCAGCGCAACCGGAGCGGTCGGGGCAGCCATCCGGAGCCCAAGGGAGCTGGCGGCATGGTGGGCCGACTGGATCGAGGTCTGGGACAGCTACATCTACCGGATGCTCTCGTACCGCGACCTCGGAGACTGGGTCCTGACCCCCACGCAGATCCGCGCGCACGGGCGCGACGGCATCACGGTGGAGATGGACGTCTTCCAGATGTGGCAGGTCCGAGACGGGAAGGTCGTCGCCCTGCGGGCGTTCCTCTCCGAGCGGGAGGCGCTCGAAGCCGTGGGCCTGCGGGACTAACGGAAGGCGACGACCGGAATCGAACCGGTGTAAACGGCTTTGCAGGCCGCTGCGTAACCACTCCGCCACGTCGCCGGGTACCGCGGTGCAAGCGTAGCGAGCGCGTCGGGTCATTTAGACTCGCGCCGAACGCAGCGCGACGACGGGAGAGGCCATGAAGTATGTGATCACCGGCGGCTCCGGCTACATCGGATCGAGGCTGGTCGAGTTCCTCGCCAACCGCGACGACACCGAGCGGATCGCCATCGCCGACGTCAAGCCACCGCGGATCCCGCACGCGCGCACCGAGTTCCATCGCACCGACGTGCGCGACCGCGCGGCGCTGCAGGCCCTGCTCGAGCGGGTCGAGCCCGACGCGCTCGTCCACCTCGCCTTCGTCCTCAACCCGATCCGGGACGAGCAGGCGATGTACGACATCGACGTCAACGGCACACTCAACGCCCTTGACGCCGCCGCGCGCACCGGGACCCAGCACGTGCTCGTCACGTCCTCCACCACGGCGTACGGCGCCTGGCCGGACAACCCCGAGCCGATCAGCGAGGACTGGATCCTGCGCGGTCAGCCGGACTTCGCCTACGCGCGCGACAAGACCGAGGCCGACCGGCTCTGCCAGCTCTGGGCCGCCGACCATCCGGAGCGCACCATGACGATCGTGCGTCCGTGCATCGTGCTGGGCCCGAACGTCGACAACTACATCGTGCGCGCGTGGGACGACGCCCCGTTCCTGCCGCGCTTCCGCGGCGAGCCCGACCAACACGTCCAGTTCGTGCACGAGGACGACCTCGCCGAGGCGATCAGCGGCCTGCTCGTCGGCCGCCACGCCGGCGCCTTCAACGTGACGGGCGACGGTCTCATGACCTGGCAAGAGACGGCGGAGGTCGCGGGGATCAAGCTCCGCACGATGCCCTTCGGCTTCTTCTACGGCCTGAACAAGCTGATGTGGCGCCTCCGCGTCCCCGGCACCGAGTCGCCGCCCGGCAACCTCCATTTCCTCCGCAACCCGTGGGTGTGCTCGAACGAGAAGCTCAAGCAGACCCTCGGCTGGACTCCGAAGCACGACAGCCGCGAGACGTTCGCGCTGACGCTGCGCGCGCGGGGCGTCCTCGGGGCCGACGGCACGCCCCCCGCGCCGGCCGCGGGCGCCGAGGCCACCAGCCCGAACGGGCATGGAGCGCAGGACCCCGCGGCGGTCGGCTGACGGGCCGGACGGTCCCCAATCGCGTTGGTACGCTTGCCGCCCCAGGGCGATTAGCTCAGCTGGGAGAGCGCCGCCTCGACAAGGCGGAGGTCACTGGTTCGAGCCCAGTATCGCCCACTCTTGCGGTCCCCGTAGCCATCGGGGATCGCCGCGTTTAAGCGGCCGCAGAGATACCCACGACCGGATGGCCGTTTCATCCAAGCCACCGGTGCGGCGCGGTCATACGCTACGGACATGGATATTCAATTCATTGCCAGCATCGCGGTGATCACGCCGGATCCGCGGAAGAGCCGCGAGCTGTTCATCGATGCGCTGGGGCTTCCGCTCGAGGCCAGTCCCGGCAGCGAGTACTTTCACAGCGAGCGGGTCGAGGGCAGCAAGCACTTCGGGATGTGGCCCCTATCCGAGGCCGCTCAGGCGTGCTTCGGCACCCCGGACTGGCCGGCGGACCGGGCCGTCCCGCAGATGAGCCTGGAGTTCGAGGTGCGTGACGCGGACGCTGTTCAGTCCGCCGCCGAGGAGCTGCGGCAGCGAGGATTTGCCCTGCTGCACGACCGGCGCGAGGAGCCGTGGGGGCAAACGGTGGCTCGGCTTCAATCGGAAGAAGGCTCGATCATCGGGATCTCGTTCGCGCCCTCGCTGCATGACTGACCGGATCACGATCCGGGCGAAAAAGGTAGACAGAGCGAACCTTTAGGATTGGCACCTACCCTGGCTCCACCTCGCTCCGGGCCGTCTCGTTTCACGCGTGCGCGGGAGTACGTGTGGCGCGGCCCTGCTCAGCGCCTATCGCGAAGGCATGAACGGGATGACGAAGGCGTGCGTGAGCACGTAGTACCAGACGAGGAACAGGAGGAGCCCGAGCGTGGCCGACACGACCACGACCTGCGTGAGGGCCCCCTCGGCCTGGTCGTGTCCCGCCCGTCGGCGCAGCGCGACCCAGAACCTGTCGAGTCGGGCGAGCGCCGCCATCGCCACGGTGACGGTCGCCGCGAAGCCGACCAACGCGACGCCGCCGCCCGCCACCAGCGACCCCGTCGCGTCATAGGCGCGCGCTCCGACCCAGATCCACGCGAGTGGTATGGGCGCCCACATCAGGAGCGAGCCGATCGCCTCGACCATCAGCACGGCTGCGCACGCCGCCTCCGATGCGAACCCGCTTCGCCCCACGCCGTCACTCGTCGCGTTTTCCACTGACCCCCCAGCGAGCGTTGCTGGCCTCCGAGGAGCATACGCCGCGTCCGGCCCGCGCGCTCCGGCTGTCGCAGCCTGACGCGCTATAACCACGCGTGTACACGGTTCGTACACGCTGCCGCCGCGAACGGATGATCGCCGCAGTCACCATCACGATCCACGCAATCGAGCTCGTCGGCATCTGCGTGCTCGTGCTGCTCGCGCTCCTGGTCCTGGCCTGGCGGCGGATCTAGCTGCCGGACCCCGCCGTCGCCTCCAGCCCGGCGAGCAGGCGCTCGACATCGTGCTCGTCGTTCCACGCCCCGACCGACGCGCGCAGCAGCCCCCGGCCCGGCAGGTCGCGCACGATCACGCCGCGCTCCGCCAGGCTGTCCCTCCTGGCCGCGGCGTCCACGCTGGAGAACGCGACAAGGGTCGTATTCCCGCGCGGCGCCACGGGATACCCGCGTTCCTCGAGGGCCTCGGCGAGCTGGGCGGCGAGGGTGCGACCGCGTTCATGCACGGCAGGCCAGCCCGCGTCCGCCAGCGTGACGAGCGCCGCCTCGGCGAACGCGAGCGCCTCGGCCGACAGCGACGGGGTGTCGTATCGGCGCGCATCGGCGTGCAGGACCGAATCGAGGCCGGGCCCCGGGTCGTCGAACGAGCCGTAGCTCCGGGTGATCGGTGTGAGGCGCTCGCGGATACCGGGAGACACGTACAGCATCCCCGTGCCGTCGGGGCCGCACAGCCACTTCTGGCCCGCCCCGGCGTACAGGTCGCAGCCGAGTTCCCCGACGTCGACCGGCAGCGCGCCGACGCCCTGCGCACCGTCGAGCAGCACGGGCACGTCCAGCTCCGCGAGGGCCACCGGTGCGACCGAGCCGGTCACCCACGAGACGTGCGAGCAGGCCACCAGCCGCGTGGCGGGCCCGACCGCGTCGGCGACGGCTTCCAACGGCACGATCCGTACGCTGGCACCGGCGATCTCGTGCGCGGCCTGCAGCGGGCCGAGCAGGCCCGGGTGCTCCTCGTCGCTCGTGACGATCTCGTCGCCGGGCCCGAGCTGCAGGCCGGCCACGGCGATCGAGATCCCCTCGCTGGTCGACGTGGTCAGGGCGACGTCGGCGGCCTCGCAGCCCAGCAGGCCGGCGTACGCCGCGCGCAAGGCGGTTGCGAGCTGGCCGCGGCGCTCGAAGTGGGCGGTGAAGCGCCCCTCGGAGGCTTGACGCTCGAGCTCGGCCCGGGCGGCGATGAGCGCCGCCGAGGGTACCGGGCCGTCGGACCCGGCGTTCAGGTAGGCCTGGCGGCGCAGGACCGCGAACTCGTCGCGCAGACGGGCGATGTCCACACCGCGGAGGATAGGCGCCGGTCGGCTACTGGCTGCAGACCGGCCACTGGCCGGGACCCGAACGCGCGAGCAGCATCTCGGCGCGGCGCACCTGCTCGGCCACGGAGGCCTTCGCGGGGTCGCCGTGCCCGCCGACGCTGTTCCAGGTGTCCTGCGAGAACTGGAACATGCCCCGGTAGGCGCCGCCGCCACCGATGGAGCGAGGGTTCCCGTGCGACTCGCATTCGGCGATACGTCTGAGGACCGGCGGAATGCTGACGGTGGCCGGGCGCCGATGGGCCCGGCGATGGATGGTCGCTGCGGCCCGGTGCATCTGCCCGTTGACGCTGCGGTGGCCGGCCAGGGGCGCCGCGAGAGGCGCGGGCCGGGCCGCAGCGGTGCCGCCCGGGTCCGCGGCCAGTGCGATGCCGACCGGCGCCGTGACGGCGACGGCCGCGATGGCGGCCAGGGACAGCTTGGTCGAAGCCTGCATGCGAACGATGTCCTCCTCTCGCCCTGGGCGGCGCGGAGCGCCGTGGGCGGGATCGGATGGCGGCCGGGAACGTGGCCGGGTGCGAGCTGGGGGCCGGCGGGGCAAAAGGCCCGAAAGCCGGTCCAACGGCGAACGGTTGTTCCCGTAGGACCCCGGTCCCTATGTGATGTCGGTCACACAAGCGCCGTGGCGACGCCTGCGAGCGGCCCGGGCAGGCCGCGGCTAGCATGGGCCCGGCCATGCAGGTCACGCTCCCGGACGGCAATTCTCTCGACCTCCCCGACGGTGCCACTGGCGCCGACGCGGCCGCGGCGATCGGCCCGGGCCTGGCCAAGGCGGCCCTTGCGGTCCGCGTGAACGGCGACCTGCGCGACCTGGCCCGGCCGCTCGACGACGGGGTGCCGATCGAGATCGTGACGGACCGCAGCGACGACGCGCTTGCGCTGATCCGCCACGATGCCGCCCACGTCCTGGCGACGGCCGTCATGGAGCTCTATCCGGGCGTGAAGATCTCGATCGGGCCACCGATCGAGCAGGGCTTCTACTACGACTTCGACTTCCCCGAGGGGACGCACGTCTCCGAGGCCGACTTCGACGCGATCGAGGCGAAGATGCGTGAGCACGTCAAGGCCGACGAACCCTTCGAGCGCGAGGACGTCTCCGCCGGTGACGCGCTCGAGCGCTTCGTTCGCGAGGGCCAGGACTACAAGGTCGAGCTCATCGAGGACCTCGTCCGCGACGAGGGAGTGGACACGGTCTCGCTGTACACCAACGGCCCCTTTACGGACCTCTGCCGCGGGCCGCATTCGCCGTCGACGGGCCACGTGGGCGCGTTCAAGCTCCAGTCCGTCGCCGGCGCGTACTGGCGGGGCAAGGCCGACAACCCGATGCTGACCCGCATCTACGGCACCGCGTTCGCGACGAAGAAGGAGCTCGACGAGTTCCTCGAGCGCCTCGAACAGGCGCGCGCTCGGGACCACCGCAAGATCGGGCAGGAGCTCGAGCTGTTCATGTTCTCGCCGGTGTCGCCGGGCTCACCGTTCTGGCAGCCCAACGGCATGGCCGTGTGGAATGCGCTGGCTGAGCTCTGGCGCGAGCAGAACAGCGCACGCGGCTACCGCGA
Source organism: Solirubrobacteraceae bacterium (assembly GCA_033855795.1). Lineage (GTDB taxonomy): Bacteria > Actinomycetota > Thermoleophilia > Solirubrobacterales > Solirubrobacteraceae > JALYZC01. The sequence continues at coordinate 12,049 of JAWVFS010000135.1, forward strand.
GGTGAAGACGCCGATCCTCTACGACGTCGAGCTGTGGAAGCAGTCCGGGCACTGGGACAAGTTCCGCGAGCACATGTACTTCACCGAGGTGGAGGACCGGCCCATGGGCCTGAAACCCATGAACTGCCCCGCCCACATCCAGCTCTACAAGGACGAGCGCCGGTCCTACCGCGACCTGCCGATCCGGTTCGCCGAGCAGGGGCTGGTCCACCGTCACGAGCCGAGCGGGACGCTGCACGGCCTCCTGCGCGTGCGCCACATCACCCAGGACGATGGCCACATCTTCTGCACGCCCGACCAGATCGAGGACGAGGTCCTGGGCTGCCTGGACTTCGGCTTCTTCCTGTACGAGCTGTTCGGCTTCGAGCCCCGGCTGGAGCTGTCGACCCGGCCCGACAACCGGCTCGGGACCGACGAGCTGTGGGACCAGGCCGAGGGTGCGCTGGCCGGCGCGCTGGAGCGGCGCGGGCTGGCCTACGAGATCGGGGAGGGTGAGGGCACGTTCTACGGGCCGAAGATCGACCTGCACATGACCGACTCGATCGGCCGCTCGTGGCAGCTCGGCACCGTACAGCTGGACTACCAGATGCCCGAGCGCTTCGACCTGCACTACACCGGGGCCGACGACGCCGAACACCAGCCGGTGATGATCCACCGCGCGTTGTTCGGCTCGTTCGAGCGCTTCATCGGCATCCTCATCGAGCACTACGCCGGCGAGTTCCCGGTGTGGCTCGCGCCGGTCCAGGCGATCGTCCTGCCGATCGCCGACCGCCACGCCGAGTACGCGGCCTCGGTGGCCGAGCGGCTCCGTGGGTCGGGCGCGCGGGCGGAGGTCGACGACCGCGCCGAGTCCCTCGGCCGCCGCATCCGCGACGCCGAACTGCGGAAGGTCCCCTACATCCTCGTGGCCGGCGACCGCGAGGTCGACGCCGGCCAGGTCGCGCTTCGCGAGCACCGCAAGGGCGACGAGGGGGCCGTCGCGGTCGACGAGTTCGCCGAGCGCCTTGCGCGGGAGACCGCCGAGCGCTCGGCCTGACCCGGGGGATACGCCTCGAGCGGCTCGAGTTGCGGCTCAGTCGAAAAGGTCTAGGCCCACGGGATGTGCGAGGTCCGGGCCGTGACTAACCCGACCGCCGCTTCCGCAGAAGCGCACCGCCGATCGTCACCGGGTGGTTGAGCACCATCGCGACGCGGCCAGTGAGCGTGAGCGGGTCGTGCGCGACGCCGAGCTGGCGTAGGATCGTGTTCTGGTCGAA
>JAWVFS010000136.1:0-5145 GCA_033855795.1 Solirubrobacteraceae bacterium
TCGTCGCCGCCCTCCCCGACCTCTCCGACGCGCATTTCGTCAGCGCGCGCCAGGAGAACCTCGAGACGATCCACCAGCACAACGTCGCCGCCGAGCGGTTCGGGACGCTCGGGGAGCTGCGTCACGAGATGGCGACGGGCGAGCACGCCGCCCGCCACACGGCGCTGCGCGCCTGGATGAACGGCGAAACCTAGAGGGCCGGCGGGTCGAGCCGGCGGTCGTGACGCGTGCGCGCCTCGGCCAGGCTCCGGCGCAGCCCGAAGAAGTAGTCGACGCCGGACAGCACGGTGACCGCGACGGTCGCATAGACCAGCGCGTCCAGCCACACCGGCGAGCCGTGCACGAGGATGAGGGCGAACACCATCGCCACCTGCATCACGGTCTTGAGCTTGCCCAGGGCGCGGGCCGGCGTCACGACGCCGGCCTGGCTGGCGGTCATACGCAGCATCGTCACGGCGAACTCCCGCGTGATGACGACCATCGCCACCCAGGCGGCGAGCCGGCCGAGCGACACGAGCGCGAGCAGCGCGCCGATGACGAGGAGCTTGTCGGCCAGCGGGTCCATCAGCTTGCCGAACGTCGTGATCGACTGGCGGCGTCGCGCCAGCCAGCCGTCGACCGCATCGGTCATCGAGGCGACCGCGAACACGATCGCGGCCAGCACGTCCCCGTTCGGCGTCTGGTCGAGGAGCGCGACCACGAGCACCGGCACCAGCAGGATGCGCAGGACCGTGAGGACGTTGGGGACGTTGATCGGGAACATCGCCGCCAACGGTACCGGCCGGGGGGCGAACACAGCCCGGTTGCACGCTCCGGTACACGATGGCCTCCCCGATCGTTCATCCGCCGATGGCGGCTCTGCTCGCGCGGGCGGCCAAGCAGCATGGCGTGGTGCTTCGACGCCAGCTGCTGGACGTCGGCTTCACCCCGTCGGCGATCAAGCACCGAATCAGCCGCGGCGACCTCCATCCGATGTGGCGTGGCGTTTACGCCGTCGGTCGCCCGGACGTCGACAAGTGCGGGCGGTGGATGGCCGCGACCTTGATCTGCGGGCCGGCTGCCGTCCTGAGCCACGAAAGCGCGGCGGAGCTCTGGCAGCTGCGCCGCGTCGGCGCGGGGCCGATTCACGTGTCCGCACCGCTTTCGGCCAACCATCGGCGCGAGGGCATCGCGCTGCATCGCCGCACCGCCCTGGTCGCACACGACTTCACCCGCCGCCTGGGCATACCGGTGACCAGCCCGTCATGCACGCTCGTCGACCTCGCCGACCGCCTCGCCCGCGACCCGCTCGAAGCAGCAGTCATCGAGGCGGATAAACGCGGTTTGGCCGATCCCGATCAACTTCGTCGCGCGCTCGACGCGATCCGCCCGCGGCCCGGGGTAGCCCTCCTGCGAGCAGTTCTCGATCGCGAGACGCTTGCTCTCACTGACTCGGAGCTGGAGCGGCGCTTCCTGCCGCTCGTCCGTCGGGCCGGGCTCTCGCCGCCGCTGACGCAGCAGACGGTGAACGGCTTCAGGGTCGACTTCCACTGGCCGCAGCTAGGGCTAATCGTGGAAACCGACGGCCTGACCTATCACCGCACCCCCGCGCAGCAGGCGCGGGATCGCGTTCGAGACCAGGCTCACACCGCCGCCGGCCTCACCGCGCTCCGTTTCACGCACGCCCAGGTGGCATACCAGGCCGGCCGCGTCGAGTCGGTGCTCCGCACGGTGGCGCAGCGCCTCCGCAAACGTTGACTGAACGATCGGAGCGCTCTGGCCTACCGGATCGTGCAATGGCCCGAACCCGTGGGGTCAGGCCTTAAGACGGCGCCCGGTCGCAAAGAGCCACGAGCTCCAGGCCACGGCGCCCGCGGCGAGCGCGGCCGTGATCCCGAGCGCGAGCCCGATCGGGACGTCGCTCGTCCCGAGGAAGCCGTAGCGAACGGCGTTGACGAGGTAGAAGATCGGGTTGGCGTGTGACAGCTCGCGCCACGGCTCGGGCAGGCGGTCGACCGAGTAGAAGACGCCCCCCAGGAACGTCAGCGGCAGGATCAGGATGTTGTTGACGAACGTGTGGTGATCGAATGTCTCGGCGTAGATCCCGACCACCACGCCGAGCGAGGAGAACAGCACCAGCGCCAGGAGGACGGCGAGGGCGAGCACGAGCGGCTGGTGCACCGGAACTCCGGTCACCGGCAGCGCGAGGGCGAACAGCGAGACCGCGATCGCGAGCGCGCGCACCGCGCCCCCCAGCGACAGGCCCAGGTTCACCTCCCAGTTGCGCATCGGTGCGGCCAGCACGTCGTGCAGGTAGCGGTCGAAGCGGGCCTGGAACACCGAGGAGGAGTTGTTCGCGTAGGCCGCCTGGACCATCGCCATCGTGATCAGCCCAGGGACGATGAACACGTCGTAGGGGAAGCCGTCGATCTGCTTGATGCGGCCGCCCAGCGACAGGCCGAACACGAGGATGAACAGGAAGGAGGCGATGACCGGCGCGGCGATCGTCTGCGTCCACAGCTTCGTCACGCGCAGGACCTCACGCGAAGTGAGCCACAGGAGCGGGCGGTGGCGCTCGAGCCAACCCATCAGCGCAGGCCTCGCGCCAGGAACTTCAGCTCGTCGTCGAAGTGGGCGGACCACAGGTTCCAGCCGTGGCGGGCGCCCGGCACGAGCCGGAACCTGTGCGGGACGCCGAGCGACGTGAGCGTGCGGTCGAAGGTGACGTTCTCGCCGGCGAACTGGTCGCGGCTGCCCACGTAGAACGAGATCCGTGGGTGGAGGGCGCGCAGAGGCGGCTGCATGCCCGCGGCGTAGAGCTGCGGCGAGTAGGCGCGCCACAGCGCGGAACCGGGGCGATGCACCGACGGCGTGTTCGCATTGAAGTACCCCGACCACGCGCTGACGGCCGCGAACTCGTCGCGGTGGTGCAGGGCGACGTTCATCGCGCCGAAGCCTCCCATCGAGTCGCCGCCGATCGCGCGGCCCGCGCGCCGCGCGGTGGTGCGATAGCCGGCGTCCAACCAGTGAACGAGATCCGAGGCCAGGAAGGTCTCCCACCGCTCGCTCGTCCGGACCTCGGAGTCGGCCCACTCGTTGTCGTCCTCGGGGTGGTCGGAGCCCGCCGGGAGGGCAACGATCACGGGCGGGATCTTCCCGGCGGCGATCAACCGGTCGAGGCGGCCGACGACGCCGTGATCGAGGAACTCCTCCGGCCGCCCTGGCACGCCGTGCAGCAGGATCACCACCGGATAGCGGCGCGTGCGGCTGGTCGAATAGCCGGGCGGCGTGTAGACGAGCACGCGTTCTCGGCGGCCCAGGGCCGCCGACCGCACGCTCGTCTTGAGCACCCGGCCGCCGAGCGGGGAGCCGCGCGCGGGCAGCACGAGCAGGCCGACGCCCGCGGCGAGGGCGAGGGCGAGAAGCGCGCGACGGCGCCTCACGAGCCCATGGCCCGGACGTAGACGTCGGCCAGCGAGTCGCCGCCGTACTCGGCGCGCAGACCGTCGGCGGTGTCGCGCGCGATCATGCGGCCGCCCCGGATCAGGGCGATGTCCTCGCACAGTGCCTCGGCCTCCTCGAGGTAGTGCGTGGTCAGCAGGATCGTCGTGCCGGCCCCGTGCAGGCGGCGGATGTAGCGCCACAGCTCCATCCGCAGCTCGAAGTCCACGCCCGCCGTCGGCTCGTCCAGGATCACCAGGCGCGGCTCGTGCATGAGCGCACGGGCGAGCAGCAGGCGCCGCCGCATGCCGCCCGACAGCTTCGGCGCACGCGTGGTCTGCTTCGCCCGCAGGTCGAAGACGTCCATCATCTCGCCGGCCCGGCGATAGGCGTCGTGGCGCGACATGCCGTAGTAGCCGCCGTGGTAGACGAGCGTCTCCTCGACGTCGAGGAAGCGATCGAGGTTCACGTCCTGCTCGGCCAGCCCGATCATCCGGCGCGCCTCCAGGGTGCGGTGGGGGTGTCCGAAGACGTCGATCTCGCCGGCGGTGATGCGGATCAGGTTGCAGACCGCGCTGATCAGGGTCGTCTTGCCCGCGCCATTGGGCCCGAGCAGGCCGAAGAACTCCCCGTCCGGAATCTCGAGGTCGAAGCCGTCCAGCGCGAGCAGGCCGTCGTCGTAGCGCTTGACGAGGCCGCGCAGGGACAGGGCGGGGGCGACGGACATCGCTTCGAGGCTAGCGAGGAGGGCATCCCGGCCGGCGCGATTACACTCCGAGCATGCCCCTCGTCCCGACCGTGATCGAGCACAACTCGCGCGGCGACCGCGAGTACGACCTCTACTCGCGGCTGCTGAACGAGCGCATCGTCTTCCTCGGCACGCCGATCGACGACCAGGTCTCGAACCTGATCGTGGCCCAGCTGCTGCATCTCGAGTCGACCGACCCCGAGAAGGGCATCTCGATCTACATCAACTCACCCGGCGGCGACGTCTACTCCGGGCTCGCGATCTACGACACGATGCAGTTCATCAAGCCCGAGGTGACGACCCTCTGCTTCGGCATCGCCGCCTCGATGGGCTCACTGCTGCTGACCGGCGGGGCCAAGGGCAAGCGGCTGGCGCTGCCCAACAGCCGGATCCTGATCCACCAGCCCTCGGCCGGCTTCGAGGGTCAGGCAGCCGACATCGAGATCCACGCCCGCGAGGTGCTCGCGCTGCGCGAGCGGATCGACCAGGTCTATGCCGACCACACCGGCAAGCCGGTCGAAGAGGTCCACGACGACATGGAGCGCGACCGGTTCTTCACCGCCCACGACGCCGCTGAGTACGGCCTCATCGACCGCGTGATCGATAGCCACTAGCCCCGGCCGCCTCGACGGCGTGCTCGATCGAGCCGAGGCCTTCGACCTCGATCCGCACGACGTCACCCGTCTGTAGGAACTGCGGCGGGTCCATCGCGACGCCGACGCCCGCGGGCGTGCCGGTGAGGATCAGGTCGCCCGGCGAGAGCGTGTGCGTCTCCGACAGGAAGGCCACGAGCTCGTCGATCCCGAAGATCAGGTCGGCCGTGGTCGCGTCCTGGCGCAGCTCGCCGTTCACCCACGTGCGCAGCCGCAGCGCCTCGGGGTCGGCGACCTCGTCGGCCGTCGTCACCCACGGACCCCAGGGGCAGAACGTGTCGGCGCCCTTGGCCCGGGTCCATTGCGGCTCACGCGCCTGGAGGT
>JAWVFS010000137.1:0-16305 GCA_033855795.1 Solirubrobacteraceae bacterium
CGACGCGCTACACACTCGCCAACGGCTGCTACACGCTGCAGAGCCCATCCGGGCAGGTCGTGGCGGGCGGCGACCACGTGCGGATGCAGGCGACGACGCTCGCCAGCTACCTGCTGTATCGCCCGGACCGCACATTCCTGGCCGCGCAGGGGAACGGGAGCGTCGCCCCGGGTCAGCAGCCGAGTCCGGCTGCTGACTGGCGCGTGAAGGAGGCGCCTGGCGGGACGTTCACGCTGTCGCCCGCGTCGGCGCCCGGGCGCGTGCTCAATGTGCGATTCATTCCGGCGCAGGGTTGTGCCGTGTTCCCCGAGGCCGAGTTGAACGCGACCGGGACCCCGAAGCCGGGCCAGGTGCCGTACGGGCGCGTCGGCGGGATCGTCGAGGGCCACATGCACTGGATGACCTTCGAGTACCTCGGCGGCAACTTCCACTGCGGCCGCCCGTGGCATCCGTACGGGATCGAGTCTGCGCTGCCCGACTGCTCCACGATCGAGGGTCCGCAGGGCACCGCGGCGCCCACCCAGAACTTCCTCAACTACGGCAACCCCGCCCAGCCGCACGACACGCGCGGCTATCCCCAGATGACCGCGTGGGGCCACAACAACCTCACCTACGAGGGCACCTACTGGCGGTGGATCCAGCGCGCCTGGCTGGGCGGCCTGCGGCTCATGGTGATGAGCGTCAACGAGAACCGCGTGCTGTGCGAGCTCGAGCCCACGCATCAGACCAACTGCGACGAGATGGACACCGTTCGCCGCGGCTTCCAGGACATCCGCGAGCTGCAGCGCTACGTCGACGCGCAGGCCGGCGGCCCGGGCAAGGGGTTCTTCCAGATCGTCACCGACCCCTACCAGGCACGCCGCGTCATCAACCAGGGCAAGATGGCCGTGGTCCTCGAGATCGAGGTGTCCGAGCTGTTCGGATGCCGCGGCTGGGATCAGCCGACCTGCGACCAGGCGCAGATCGACCGCAACCTCGCTGAGATGTACCGGCTGGGCGTCCGCTCGTCGCTCCTGCTCAACAAGTTCGACAACCCGCTCACCGGCGTGCGCTTCGACAGCGGGCCCGTCGGCGTGCTCATCAACGCCGGGAACAAGCAGAGCGCGGGCTCGTTCTTCAGCGCGCGGACCTGCACCGGGCCGTTCCACGACAACACGATCGAGACGGGGGTGCCCCAGGGCAGCGCAGCGCTTGACACCATCCTGGGGACGGTCGGCGTCACGAGCGGCTCGTTCCCCGCGTACCCGCCGGCACCGCACTGCAATACGCGCGGCCTCACGACCCTGGGCAAGCACGTCGTCAGCTCGATGATGGACCGCCACATGATCGTCAACCCCGACCACATGAGCCAGGCGGCCGTCGACGAGACGCTCACCCTGCTCGAGTCCCGCCATTACTCGGGGGTCATCTCGCCCCACGGCTGGATGGATCCGGGCAACTGGCCACGTCTGTGGAAGCTGGGCGGCATGGCGTTCCCCGGCCACTCGGAGGCGAGCGAGTACGTCAAGGAGTGGCAGAAGTACCGGCCCAAGCGGACCCCATACCTCCTCGGCTGGGGCTACGGCGCCGACCTCGGGGGCCTCTCCGACCAGCCCTCCGCCGACGCCCAGGGCAGCATCAGCTATCCGTTCCGCAGCTACGACGGCAGCGTGACGTTCGACCGGCAGCGAACGGGGGATCGGACCTTCGACTACTCGAAGGACGGGGTGGCCCAGTACGGGCTCTACGCCGATTGGTTCGCCGACCTCCGGCGCATCGGCGGCCAGGCACTCGCCCAGGACATGTGGAACGGATCCGAGGCGTACCTCGAGATGTGGGAGCGCGCGGAGGGCATCCGGGCGCCGGGTTGCGATCGCGCGCGCGTCGGGGTCGGCACCAAGGGGCTCGGTGCCCTGCGCCTCGGCAGCAACTGGGAGACGCTCCTGCGCAGCGCGGGCCAGCCCCAGCAGCGCACGCGGGCGTGGACGTGGTGCGCGAACGGGGCGCCCAACCGCACCGCCGCGGACGTCGCCGTGCTGAACGACGCCGGGACGGTGGACCTCGTCGGCAGCACCGCCCTCGGGCGGGCGGCCGCCGGCGTATCGGTCGGAGCCCGGGCGGCGCGCGCGACGCGTCGAACACGGTCGCTCGGCGCGGGCATCCGGATCCGGCCCGCGGGGCGAATCACCTGGGTCTACGTGGTGCGCGGCCGGCGCGTCCGCGCGGTCGCGGTCGCCTCACGCCGGCTGGCTCGGAGCCGCGCTGGCCTTCGGCGCGCGGTGAGGGAGATGCTGTCTGCGAAGGCGGCCCAGACGCACCCCGAATTCGTGTCCAGTGCCGCCCAGGCGGCCACGCGCGCCGCGCCCACGGGCCAGACGCTCGCCGGCTCGAGCAACCCGCGACTCAATACGGCGCTCGCGGTCCTGTGCCACCTGCAGGTTTAGGCCCGTTCGAGGTTCAGCCGCGCTTCGCGCCGTCGCGAATGACCACTCGGTCCGACTCGAGGCGCACCACGGAATCCCAGGGATAGGCGTCCCGGCCGACGATGGGCTCTTCGCGCTTGATGCCCAGGGCACCCAGGCGCTCGAGCAGGCCGGTGCCGCTGACGACCAGTCCGGCCAGCCGCCAGCGGTCTCCGTCGCGCTCCACGCGCAGCTCCCGGATTCGGCCGAGCCGATCACCGGACTCGGTGACGGTCAACGCCCCGAGCAGGTCGGTCGCGCGCATCATGACTTCGGCAGCCTTTCGATCAGCGGCGCCAGGTGGTCATCGCCCTGTGCGAGCCCGAGCTCCCGCGCCGGCGCCCGTAACGTAATGGCCGTGTCGATGTCTTCCACCTGCGACCAGGGAACTCGGATGAGATTGCGGCCCACGACCGCCTTGCCGAAGATCCGCACTCCCAGTCGGCGCAGTCGGCGCGGCATGCGCTGCGGCCAGGTCCCGGACCCACTGAGGATCGAGGACAGGTACGCCGGCCCTCCAACGTCGCCGTCGATCTCGAGGTCGTCGACTCGTCCGCAGCGTCGGCCGTCGACGTCGACAAGTTGGTCGTCGAGCACGCGGTAGGAGAGATCCATGCGGTCCTCGGCCACGTCATCCACCTCCATTGGTGGCTAGGAGCAGGGGGATCGCCGCCACGGCGATCACGAAGATGATCACGAGGTACAGCCACCCCAGGAAGCCGCCGATCTTGCCGTTGGCATGGTCGCCCATGAAGGTTCGGTCGCGGGCCACGAGCAGGATCGGGAGATAGGTGAGTGGGAGCGCGAGGACGGAGAAGACCACGGCGTACTCGGTGAGGTCGACAGGGTCGATTCCGGTCGCCACGACGACGAATGCCAGTCCGAGGAAAACGATCCAGGCGAAGTAGAAGCGCGGCGCCTCACGGGGTCGGCGGTACTTGCCCCATTCCCAGCCGAGGAACTGCGCCAGGCTGTAGCCGCCGGAGAGGCAAACCTCCACGGCGGCGCCACCCACGGCGAAGAACATCCCGGCGAGGGCGATGAGCAGGCCGGTCTGGCCGAGGGTGTGCTCGGCGGTCATCGCCGCAGTCCCGAGGAACTTCGGTTCCACATTCAGCCCTCGAAAGACCTGCGCCGAGGTCATGATGAGCGCCACCGAGAGCAGGCCACCCAGGCCGAAGCCCAGGATGGCGTTGGCGCGGTTGAGCCCGAGGTCCTTCTTCGTCCACTTCTCCTCGATGGCGCCGGAGGAGAAGAAGTAGACCTCGTAGGGCACCAGCGCGGCCCCGATCACGCCGACGATGAAGTAGGCGTACAGGGCGGAGTTGCGCCAATGCGGGACGAAGCCGTACGCGACGTCGTCCCAGTTCGGGTGGAGGTGCAGGGCCGCCACGACGAATACGAGCAGGCCGAGCCCGCCGTAGCCGAAGATGCGCTCGAGGCCCCCGAAGGGCACGAACCACATCATCAGCAGAAACACCATGAAGGCCAGCACGACGAGCAGCGCGTAGTCGACGTTGAGCAGCAGCTGGAGAATCAGCGCGACGCCGCCGACCTCCGCTGCGAGGGTCATCAGGTTGACCACCTGCGAGGCGATCAGGGTGACCAGGGCGGTCCCGAAGCCCATTCTCGTGCGCACGACGTCGAACACGGGCCGGCCCGCGATGGCGGCCACGCGCCCGCACATCTCCGCGTAGACGCCGATCCCGATGACCCCGACGACCACGCACCAGAGCAACAGGTAGCCGAACTGGGCGCCCGCCTGCACGTTGAACACCAGCTCGCCGATGTCGACGAAGCCCCCGATCGCGGCGATCACGCCGAGCGCGATCTGAAAGACCTTCTTCACAGCTCCTGGTCCAGGTCGTCGCTCTTCTTCGCCGCAGCGAGCAGCTGCTTGCGCGCGACCGCGGCCTTGGCCCGATCGTTGGGAGAGGCGCGCAGGTCGTCCAACGCGCTCGACCCGTCCGACGCCGCCTTGATCGCCCGTTGCACCTTGGGCGCCACTCCCTGGGCCGGCGTGGCGTCGCTGAGCTTCTCGGTCTCGTGTTGGAGAGCGCTCGAGAGCTGCCCGGCGTAGGCGCGAACGAAGTTCGTCGTCGTACGGCCCTTCGCTGCGTCGCCCGCGAGGATCGCGCCCTCCTGCACTGCCGAGTGGATCGTTCCGACGCTGTCCTTGAGCTCGTTCGACTCGAGCGATCCGCAGCCGGCCAGCAGGAACGTGGCCAGCACGGCGACCAGGCTGAACTTCCGATGCATACAGCCGTCTCCCACGAACCGCCCTCTCCCAGAAGTGGCGCGTCTCCGTTCCTTCGCGTGGCTATAACCGCCGGCGGCCTCGGTAAACGGCCTGGCCCCTTCGCCAAGGCGCTCGACGCGCGTCGACGATCGACCGTGAGGGTCGGGTGTTGACGACGGAGGCGGCTGTCGCCCGCCCCGCCGTGCCGTCGCAACCTCATCGGCCCACGGCAGGCGATCCCGGAGTTGGGACGGTCGGGGCTCCCTTTCGGATCGTGTGCGCATGCGCATGCGCCCCGGCCATCCGGCCGGGGCGCATACTCCATAATCCGAACGCTCAGTACGCGATCGTGCCCGCTGAGCGACCGTTGGCTACGCTCGATCCAGACGCCACCGAGCCGGTGAAACTGAAACTGCCCCTGGCTCCGCGATAGGCGCCGGTGCCGCCGGTGAACCGTCCCTGCGTCACGACCTTCTGGCTCCCGTCTGCCTGTACCGTGTCTGTGCCGGTAAAGGTGTCGGTGAACGTACCGAGGGCAACGAAGCAGACCTCCGTGCCACGGAACGTGAACGTGTTGGCGGTCGGGTGGCCGGTGATCCTCAGTTGGTCCACCACCGCGCCGTTGCCGTAGAGGTTCGTCCTCCACGTGCCGGCGAGCACGGCAGTTCCGCCGGGCGCCGGATAGCCGTTGCCGGTCGAGAGCGGGGCGGTCCGGATCACCGAGGTGTAGTGGTGGCTCGTCCTTGCCCGGGACGTCGATGCGACGGCGACCGTGGCCGGCTTCGCCGCGGCGGCCGCAGGGTGAGTCGCCTGATAGCCCCTCGCGTAGTCGGCGAAGCCCGCGAAGCCCGGCTGATACCGGTTCCCGCCCGGCGGGACGTTGTCGCCGTTGGTCATATAGCCCGCCGCGTAGTTGGCGAGACCCGCGTAGGGATTCGCCTGGGCCGTCGATGCGACGGTCGACACGGCGGCCAGCGCCGCGAGCGCGATGGTGAGCTGCCGGCATCGCCGGCCTCGCGCCATCGAGAGAATCGGGTTGGAGATGGTGCGCAGCATGGGGTGTGCTCCTTATTCGTAGAGGTAGGGGTCGAGCACGCGGACCTGCGTGATGCGGTCGAGCGGGAGGGCGTTGCGGGCCGCGGTCTTTCGGACTGCTTCCGGGTTGGGGGCGTCGTAGACGCAGAACGTGGTGCGCCTGTCCTCGCTGACGTAAGAGTGGATCCAGGTCACGCCCTCCTCGGAGTTCCGCTCGATCACTGCGAGACAGACGTCCGCTCCGCCGTTTCCGACGGGAATCCGCAGGCCGTCCGGGAACGTGCGCTGAACCACGTATCGGGGCATCTCATGGCTCCTGAGGTCGGGGAAAATGCATGCCTCGACCGTAGGAGCGCAGCCAGCGACGCGCATCGGGAGGGTTGCCTAGATTGGCGCCCGGCGGCTACCTATCTTGGGCGCTGCCAGGCCCCTGCCCGGCCGGCTTGGGGCTCGCTGTTACTGTGGAAGCATCGGAAGCGAGACGGGTCTTGTGGCGCAAGAAGCCGAGTTGCTGGAGCGTTCCGAGCAGCTGAGCGCCGTATCGGCGTGACGCTTGAGGTTGTGTTTGCGTCGGCTAACCGGAAGCCGCTGGACCTGGATGCTCGGAGGACTCGAGCGCGGCGCCGATCCGCCCCGGAAACTCCGGACAAATTCGCATCGCGAGAACGCCGGCCGGGCGCCGTTCAATCGCTGGGCGGAGGTCGTCGAAGCACATCAGCAGGCGCACGCTGGTGGCGATCTGGAAGTCCGCGGCGTTTATCTCCTGGCCGCCCAAGACGCCCTCGGCGATCCATTCGTCGACCTTGTCGAGCATGCCGGGGAGGGCTGCGAGATCGCCGCGCACGGCTTCGTCGTCGGCCTTGTTGAGGCGCGCCGACATCCAGATGATCGGTCGCGCGGTCCTGGCGGCGAGCCCAATCGGGATGCCGAGCCTCGCGCCTTCGAGGAAGCTCCTGGCGCCAGAGTGGTCGCGTTTCATCGCCCACCACGTGAGGCGCCGCGGCACAGGTTGAAGTACCTCGTCTCCCCAACGCTCGGCCTCCTCGACAGCGGCGCGCCGAGCGGGATCGGCGGGAAACAGCGGCGGCTCTGGATCGATCTCGTCCAACGCTCGCGAGATGTCGCGTGTGCCCTGGATGCGGCGGCCGTCGATTCTGAGCGCCGGGACCGTCGGAGCTTTGAAACCGCGCGCTTTGAGCAGTGGGCGGTGCAGCGCCGCAATGAGATCCACGCGCTTGTAATCGATGCCCTTGTGCTCGAGCATCAGCCGGCCCGTGCGCGAGGGGTGAGAGCCGGGGATCACGTAGAGCTTGGTTGCCACTCAGGGCCAGCATACGCTCCCCGGCGCTGTCCCACTGGGTGATAATGGACAAGGGCCAACCCGTGGAAGCACCAGGAGCGACGTACGGTCAAAGCAGCGAGCTGCTCGAGCGGTCTCGCGAGTTGACGGCGCTCGATGAGTGGCTCACGGCGGTGGTCGGCAGCTCTCATGGCCGCCTGGTGCTTGTCGCGGGCGAGGCGGGAGTGGGCAAGACGGCGCTGCTGCGGCGTTTTCGCGATGAGCGTCACGACGGCCCCCGGTTTCTGTGGGGTGCTTGTGACCCCCTGTTTACGCCGCGTCCTCTCGGCCCGCTGCTCGACTTCGCCGCCGGCGGTGAGCTGGAGGAGCTCGTGGCGACTGGCGCCAGACCCCACGAAGTCGTGGCGGCCCTCATCGACGAGCTTGGGGCGCGAGCCACGGTTCTCGTGCTCGAGGACCTGCACTGGGCGGATGAGGCGACCCTCGACGTCCTCAGGCTGCTCACTCGCCGACTGGCGACCATTCCCGCGCTTGTCCTGGCCAGCTACCGCGACGACGAGCTCGACCGGGCGCATCCGCTGCGGACCGTGCTCGGCGAGCTGGCCAGGAGTGACGCGATCAGCCGCCTGAGGCTCGCGCCGCTGTCGCCGGTAGCGGTGGCTAAGCTCGCCGAGCCGCACGGGCTGGACCCGGACGAGCTCTACCGAACGACGGCTGGAAACCCGTTCTTCCTCACGGAGGTGCTGGCGACCGGAGGGGGCGAGATCCCGCCCACCGTGCGGGACGCGGTGCTCGCCCGCGTGGCGGGCCTGAGTCCGGCGGCCAGGACCCTGCTCGAGGCCGTCACGATCGCGCCGCCGCAGGTCGAGCTCTGGCTCCTGGACGCTCTCGCCGGCGGGGCAGCCGACCGTCTGGAGGAATGCTTGGCGGCCGGAATGCTCTGTCCGCAGGCGGGCGGCGTGGCATTCCGACACGAACTCGCCCGCCTCGCTGTCGAGGAGTCGCTGCCGCCGGACGTCAAGGCTGCTCTGCACCGCAGAGCGCTCGCGGCACTCGAGGTCCCACCCGACGGCGCTGAGGACGCCGCGCGCCTCGCGCATCACGCCGAGGCTGCGCGCGACCCCCAAGCGGTGCTGCGCTTCGCGCCGGCAGCCGCCGTACGGGCGGCCTCGCTGGGGGCGCATCGCGAGGCCGCCGCCCAGTACGCGCGGGCGCTCCGGTTCGCCGGGCGCGAGCCGCTCGAAGCGCGGGCGGAGCTGCTGGACCGTCTCGCGCACGAGTGCAGCCTGATCGGCGATCTGACGCAGGCGATTGAGCTGAATCAGCAGGCGATCGAGTGTTACCGAGAGCTCGGTGACGCGCGCCAGGAGGGCAACTCGCTTCGGGCCCTGTCGTATCCGCTCTGGGTCCTTGGCCGCACGGCAGAGGCGGAGGAGGCCGCAAAGCACGCGGTGGCTGTGCTCGAGCCGCTGCCACCCGGGCGTGAGCTCGCCCGCGCCTACGCGGCTCTGTCCTTGTTGTATATGGGTGCCGAGAATCTCGAGGGAACCGTCGCCTGGGGCACGCGAGCGCTCGATCTTGCGGAGCGCCTAGATGACGTCGAAGCCCGTGTCCACGCACTGGCGAACATCGGCGCGGCTGAGTTCTTCCAAGGCGAGGCAGGGGGGCGAGAGAACCTCGAGCGCAGCCTCGAGCTTGCCCAGCACGCGGGATTGGAGAAGGACGTGGCGGGCGCGTTCTGCACGCTCGCCACGGGCGCCGCACGCTTGCGCGAGTACGCCGTCGCGGACTCTTACGTCACCGCGGGGATCGAATACTGCCTCGAGCACGATCTTCTGAATAACTTCCAGCCGTATCTGATCGCCCTGCGGGGGGAACTCGAGCTCGAGCAGGGACGCTGGGACGAGGCCGCCGACTCCGCAGAGCTGGTGCTCGCCGATCGCGGCTCCGGCCACGCCAGCGTCATGGCGCTCGCGGTGCTCGGGTGCGTGCGGGCGCGGCGCGGGGACCCAGGACAGTGGGCGCCGCTGGACGAGGCGCTCGCGTTGGCCGAGCCCTCGGGGGAGCTCGCGCGACTGGCGCCGGTCGTGGCGGCGAGAGCCGAGGCCGCCTGGCTCGAGGGCCGTCACGAGGCCGTAGCAGACGTGACGGAGGCGGTGTTCGAGCTCGCCCAACGGCGCCAGAATCACGGGCGCGTGGGAGAGCTCGCCTGCTGGCGCTGGCGCGCCGGCATCGAGGAGGAGGTCCCGCCTGGCGCCGCTGAGCCCTACGCGGTCGAAATCGCCGGCGATTGGAGGCGCGCAGCCGACCTCTGGGCGAAGCTCGGCTGCCCCTATGAGGCAGCGCTTGCGCTCGCAGATGCCGACGACGATGATGCCCTTCGCCGCGCCCTACAGGAGCTGCAGCGGCTGGGCGCTCGGCCCGCGGCGGCCATCGTCGCGCGGCGGCTCCGCGAGCGCGGCGCCCGTGGCCTGCCGCGCGGACCACGTCCTGGTACTCAGCAGAACCCCGCCAACCTGACGCCGCGCGAGCTCGAGATCCTGGCGCTCGTCGCGCAGGGAATGCGCAACGCCGAGATAGCCGAGCGACTGTTCCTCTCTCCCCGGACGGTCGATCACCACGTCTCCGCCATCCTGCGCAAGCTCGACGTGGACTCGCGGGGACAGGCAAGCACCGAGGCCGTGCGGCTCGGGCTCGCGGACCAAACATACGCGGCTGGAGCCGCGGTGCGGGAGTCGCCCCGCGCGCGGCGCAGCTAGATGGGCTTCTGCGGGACGGACATGGGAATGTCGGCGTGGACGGCCGTCCCGTCCTGCGCCGAGCTGGTCAGGCTGAACTTCCCCGCCAACGCCTCGATCCGGTCGGCCATGCCCCAGAGGCCGCTGCCGGCCTCCGTCGCCTCCGCACCTCCCACGCCGTCGTCGCTGGCGTCGATGATCAGGTGGTTTCCCTCGACCGCGATGCGCACCGCGGCGGTGGACGCCCCCGCGTGCTTGACGATGTTGGTGAGCGCCTCCGACACGAAGAAGTACACGCTGGCCTCCAGGTCCGGCGCCAGCCGCTCGGCGGGAAGGTCGAGCGCCACCGGAAACGGCATCCGCGCGGACAGGGCCTCCACGGCTGCGGTCAACCCGTGGTGGGTCAGGATCGGTGGGTGGATGCCCACGGCGAGCGCCCGCAGCTCCTGCAGGCCGGATTCGGCGCGCACCAGGCCCGAGTCGAGAAAAGCCTTCGCCCGGTCGGGGTCCGACGACCACAGTCGTCGGGCACGCTGGAGGTCAATCACCGCGGTGATCAACTGCTGCTGTGCGCCGTCGTGCAGGTCGCGGCCCAGACGCCGGCGCGCAGTGTCCCCGGCGTCGATGCCCCGGCGCCTTGCTGCGCGCAGCTCCGCAGCGTGTGGGTCGGCAAGCCCGGTGTCGCGCGGCGCGTCAGGGTGCCCGGCCGCGGTCATGCCACTCCCAGCATGGCGTCGCGAGTCTATTCCCGCGGACGGGCCGCGACACCGTCAGCGTGCAGGTACTCCAGCACGGCCAGAACGCGACGATGATCCTGGGCCGCCGCGTCGAGCTCGAGCTTGACAAAGATGCTGGTGACATGCCGCTCGATGGCGCCGACGGTGACCACCAGATCATCGGCGATGCCCTGATTGGAGCGGCCCTCGGCCATGAGCGCGAGCACGTCGCCCTCACGCGGACTCAGGTCGTCGAGCGGGTTGCCGTCTCGCTGGCGCCCGACCATGATCCTCACGACCGCCGGGTCGAACACCGAGCCGCCGCCGGCGACGCGACGGACCGCATCGATGAAGCTCTCGAGATCGCCGACACGGTCCTTCAGGAGGTAGCCGACGCCCTCGGCGCTATCTCCGACGAGCTCGAGCGGATAGCTGTCCTCGAGGAATTGCGACAGCACCAGCACGCCGATCTCCGGGCGCTCCGCGCGGATCTCACGCGCAGCCCGCAGACCGTCGTCGGTGAAGTCCGGTGGCATCTCGATGTCGGTCACGACGACGTCGGGGCGGTGGGCCCGCGCCTTGCGCACCAGATCCGGCGCGTCGCCGGCGACGGCGACGACATCGATGCCCGCCTCTGCGAGCGCGCTGACAACTCCCTCCCGCACCAGGAGTTCGTCCTCCCCCACCACCGCTCTGAGTGGCGCGTCCGCGCTCACCCTCCGAACAGTACTCCTCTCGGAGTGGGCTTCTTCGGGTCGAAGTGGTGCGTCTTCCATCGAGATCCCGCGGCGATCGCGAAATGCTTGCGGCCATCTCGGGCGAGGCGCGGACTGTGCGCAGAAAGGCCGACAGCGAGCGGGAGCTCGTGCTTCGGGCGCGGGTTCGGGGGCCGGATCGCGAACGGCTGATCGAGGCCTTCCAGCCGCAGATCGCCATTTGGCGCGGATTTACCGCGCCTCGACCTCGATCGACCGCGACGAGCTGATGGTGGAGGGCGTCGTCGGCCTGTTGCGTGCGCTGGAGCGCTACGACCCAGCGCAGGGCACGCCGTTCTGGTGCTATGCCACGCGTCAGGCGATGCAGCAGCTCGTGTCCGTGCTGGCGCCGCGTCAGTTCGGGCCGTTCACGCCTGAACGAGGGCGCGCGGCCTTGAGCCTCGCTCCCGTCGGTCTAGTGTGCCCAGGATGGATCCGCTCAGCCTGCTCTGGCTGTTCTTCATCCTGGCCTCGCTGCAGCCCGGATTCCAGCGTCAGCTCCTACTGCTTCAACGCCGGCGCGCCCTGAGTTTGATCTCGCGGGAACGCCACGCGACCGTGATCACTCTCATCCACCGTCAGGAGTCGCTGGCGCTACTCGGATTCCCCATCGCGCGCTACATCGATATCGACGATGCCGAGAGCGTCCTGCGGGCCATCCGCGAGACCCCGCCCGATCGCGAGATCGAGATCATCCTGCACAGCCCGGGCGGACTCGTATTAGCCGCGCAGCAGATCGCCGGCGCGCTCGCCGACCACGACGGGCGAGTGACTGCGGTCGTGCCGCACTACGCGATGAGCGGCGCCACGCTGATCAGCCTCGCCGCCGATGAGATCGTGCTCGACGCGCATGCCGCCCTCGGTCCCGTTGACCCGCAGCTCGGCCAGTACGCCGCCGCGTCCATCGTCAAAGCGGTCGAGCGTCCAGGCGACCATGACGACCATACGCTGATCATGGCTGACGTCGGGCGCAAGGCCCTGGTCCAGGTCGAGGGCTTCGTCGAGCGGTTGCTGGAGCGCCGCCTTCCTCCAGATCACGCTCGCGAGGCCGCACACCTGCTGGCCTCCGGCGTCTGGACCCACGACCATCCCCTCCAGGTCCCCGAGCTCACCGCGCTCGGGCTCCCCATCCGCGTCGGGGTGCCGGTCCTGGAGCGCGATCTCATGAGCCTCTATCCCCAGCCCCGGGGCCGCACCCCGGCGGTCGAGTACTTCCCCGTCCCGCCGGTCCCGACGTTCCCGCGGCGCCGGGAGTCTCCGCCCAAGCCTCGGCAACGCTGAGCTGGGCCATCCGTCCGCGTACGCGCCGCGGGACCCAGTGGCCTGCCTGGGACGAGCAAACCGGACGTCCCCGAGGAGTCCGCGTCGGAATGGGGTTTTCCCCAGGCTCGAACTGGAGCATCCTCCATCGAGGTCTCACTCGGATCGCGAAAGGCTTACGGCCATGGCGGGAGCGGGGCCGACCGTGCGCAGAAGGGCCGACACCGAGCGGGAGCTCGTGCTTCGGGCGCGGGTTCCGGGGCCGGACCGCGACCGGCTGATCGAGGCCTTCCAGCCGCTGATCGCGAGCGTGGCGCGGATATACCGCGGCTCGGCCCCGATCGACCGCGACGAGCTGATGCAGGAGGGCGTCGTCGGCCTGTTGCGTGCGCTGGAGCGCTACGACCCCGCGCAGGGAACACCGTTCTGGGGCTACGCCACGTGGTGGGTCCGTCAGGCGATGCAGCAGCTCGTGTCCGAGCTGGCGCGGCCGATGGTGCTCTCCGACCGCGCGCTTCGCCAGCTCGCGCGGGTGAAGGGCACCCGACGCGCATACGCTCAGGCGCACGGCCGCGAACCGACGACCGCCGAGTTGGCGGCCGAGACCGGCCTACGCCGAGAGCAGGTCGAGAGCCTGATCGCCGCTGAACGCCAATCACGCGCCCTCGACGCGCCGTGCGATCCCAGTGGCGACGGTGCCACTCTCGGGGACCGGGTCGCCGATCCGGGGTCCGAGCAGGCCTACGAGCGCGTGCCGGAGCGCGTCGCCGCCGAGCAGCTCCCGCGCCTCCTCTGCGCGCTGAACGTGCGCGAGCGCTCGATCCTCCGCGGCCGGTTCGGGCTCGACGGCCGCGAGCAGAGCCTGCGCGAGCTCGGCGGCCGCCTCGGAGTGAGCGCCGAGCGGGTGCGCCAGATCGAGGGATCAGCGCTGGACAAGCTGCGCCACGCGGCCCACATCGCCGTCTGAGGCGGCTACGACCGTTCGCCGGCCCGGCCGGGCCCGTAGACGTCCGCCGACACCCTCCGTGCGCGGCCCTCGCGAACCGCTGAGCTCATGGCGGCCCGGTATCGGCGCGGCCCCCAACCGGTCGCGGCGAGCAGCTGGGCGAGCCGGCGGCGGTCGGTGGGGCCGAGCTCCTCCAAGAGGCGCGCGATGGCCTCGATCTCGCGATCGAGGTCGCGGTCGGCCATCGCCGCGTAGCGGCTCGCCGTGCCCGCGGTGCCGACCATCCCCGGCGAGTAGAACGCGCCGCCGGCGCCGGGGCCGGGGCGAACACGCCGCAGGCCATGCCGATCGCGTGCGATACGGTCCGCGTTGCGCCGGCGGATCCTCTCCTCCTCGGCCGTGACGGGCGCCCGAGCGACGGGCGGGCGCTCGCCGCGCTCCTGTGCCGACTCCTCCTCCGCCTCCTCCGCGGTCAGCGGCAGGGCGATGTCCTCGAGCGCCCGCTGCTCTGCGCGAACGCCGAAGAACAACTCGGCCACCCCGCCGAGCGCCATGGCCGCCGCTCCGATGAAGAAGCCGAGGGCGATCAGGTCCGCGTTGCCGCTGTGGATGAACTGGCCGAAGAGCGCGGGACCGGTGATCCCTCCGATGGCGGTGCCGACCGCGAAGAACAGGGCGATTGCGAGCGCGCGCGTCTCCATCGGGAAGACCTCGCTGACCGTGAGGTAGGCCGAGCTGGCGCCGGCCGAGGCCAGGAAGAACGTCACGCACACCAGCACCATGAACGAGGCCGTCGTCAGCGACCCGCTCAGGAACAGCACCGCGAGCAGGGCCGCGAGCGCGGCGGAGCCGAGGTAGGTGCCGGCGATCATCGGTTTGCGCCCCACGGTGTCGAACAGGCGTCCGAGCAGGAACGGTCCCAGGAAGTTGCCGAAGGCGAAGAGGACGAAGAAATAGGGAACGTCGCTGGAGCTGACGGAGAAGAACTTGCCCAGGATCGTGCCCAGGTCGAAGGTCACCGCGTTGTAGAGGAACGCCTGGCCGATGAAGAGCGCCAGGCCGAGCATCGCGCGGCGCGGATAGCGCTTGATCGCGACCCGCGCGATCTCGCGGAAGGGGATGGCGTCGCGCTGGCGGACGGCGATGCTCTTCTCCGGCTCGGGCAGCGGCGCGCCGACGTCGTGGCGCACCTCCTCCTCGATTTCGTCGACTATCCGCTCGGCCTCCGCCTCGCGCCCGTGGATGAACAGCCAGCGCGGGCTCTCCGGGAGATTGCGGCGCACCAGCAGGATCCCCAGGCCCAGGACCGCGCCGATGCCGAAGGCGAGCCGCCATCCGACGTCCGCGGCGAAGATCGACGTGTCGAGCAGGCCCAGGGCGGCAATGCTGCCGATGGCGGATCCGACCCAGTAGCTGCCGTTGATCCCGAGGTCGACCTGACCACGGTTGCGCGCCGGGATCAGCTCGTCGATGGCCGAGTTGATCGCGGAGTACTCGCCGCCGATCCCCATGCCGGTGAGGAAGCGTGTGAGGAAGAAGTACCAGGGGGCAAAGGCGAAAGCGGTGGCGACGGTCGCCGCGATGTAGAGCGCGAGCGTCACCATGAACAGCTTCTTGCGTCCGAATCGGTCCGTCAGCTGGCCGAAGAGCAGCGCGCCGGTGCACGCGCCGGCGACGTAGATCGCCGCCGCGGTGCCGATATCGCCGGAGCCCATGGCGATCCCGCTGCCCGACTCGGTCAGCCGGGATCCCACGGCGCCGACGATGGTCACTTCGAGCCCGTCGAGGATCCAAACCGTCCCGAGACCCACAACGATCCGCCAGTGGAAGCGCGACCAGGGCAGCCGGTCCAGGCGTGCCGGAACCTTCGTGCGAACGGTCCGCGGCGTGGCTGCAGTGGTGCTCATTGTGCGGTCTTCCGCCAGCCGGTTGCGGAGTAGGCTCGAGCGCGATGCTGCGCTGCCGGCTGCTGGGCCATCGTTTCCGCTTCTCGAGCGACGGCAACGTCATGCGCTGGCGATGCGAGCGGGAGTGCGGCGCGGACGGATCCAAGCAGTACCCGACCGCCGAGGACGCGTTCCGCTACAGCCGCGCCTTCGACCGGGAGGATCGGGAGGACCTCGGCCGCCGAGCGCCGCTCATCGGGCTGCTTCCCCTGCGCATCGCCCGCGCCCTGCGCCGGCGCCAACGCGGCTCCTGAGTCGCCTACGACAACGACCGTCATGGTCGATCCTCTTCGTCTGGTTCGGCGGTAGGCCGTGGAGACGCCCTTTCAACCCTCACCGGCGTGTCGCCGTTTCGCGAGCCCACTTCGGAAAGCGCGTTGAGGATCTCGTCGGCGAGCTCCGGTCCCTCGGAGTCGCGCATCGGGGTCGCGCTGACCCGCATCACTACCTCGTCGCCGTCCACCTCCTCGAGCGAGATGTGGGGATGCGCGCGGGTCGGCGTGCCGACCGTGTCGTCGAGCAGTTTCTGCAGCTCGCTTGGGCGCACGCTGGCGTGCAGGCGGGCCCGCAGGTCCACGCCGGCCGGCTCGCGCAGGGGCATCACGGCCAGGCTGAGGACTACGCTGTTGGGCACCATGATCGCGTCTTCGCCGCTCGCCAGGGTGGTGTAGAGCAGGCCCAGCGACGCGACCACGCCCTCTACCTGGCCCGCCAGCGGTCCCCCCTGGAAACGCACGCGGTCCCCGACGCGAAACGGGCGCGCGCTGAGCAGGACGGTTCCGGCCAGCACGTTGGCGAGCGTCTGCTGGGCGGCGAGCCCGAAGATCACGACGGTCAGCGCGCCGCCGACGGCTAGCGTGCCCGGCTCCAACCCGGCGATGTTCGCGGCGATGAACAACGCGACGCCGATCATCGCGAGGCGGATAAGG
>JAWVFS010000138.1:0-6961 GCA_033855795.1 Solirubrobacteraceae bacterium
GGCAGCGCCCGCAGGTCACGCCGGGGGTGCTCGGCCGGCGGGTCCTCGGCGGCGCGCTGCACCGCATCGGGGAACCGGCGCGGCAGCCCGCGCGCGAGCATCAGCGCCTCGATCACGTCGCGGGCGACATCCGGGCGGCCGATCCGGCGAAGGACCTTCGCGTGTCCACGGCCCTGGCCGGCGGTGCGCAGCAGCACGAGGTCGCCGGGGCCGGCCCGGCGGTCGCGGTCCACGACCAGCCGGCGCCCCCGCTCGAAGAACGGCGAGGCGACGAGGAAGCGTCCGCGCTTCTCCAGCTGCGCGACGATGGCCGCGGACCCGGTCAGCGGGGACGCGCCTCGGCGGCGATGGTGTTCAGCGCGACATCCAGCTGACGCTTCGCGTTTGCGACGCGAATGTCGGGGGCGATCCCCGCGCCCTCCTTGATCCCGCCGCCGCCGAGATTGCGGCCGTTGGGCGTGAAGTACTGCCCGACGGTGATGTCGAGAGCGCCGCCGTTGGACATCTCCTTGACCTCCTGGAAGACGCCCTTGCCGAAGGTACGCGTGCCCACGACCTTTGCCCCGCGGCGCTCCTGCAGGGCGGCGGTGACGATCTCGGCCGCGGAGGCGGTGTCGTGGTTGACCAGCACGACGATCGGGAAGCTGCCCTTCAACGCCCCGCCGGTGGCGTCATAGACCTTGTTCGCCTGCGGCATCCGGCCCTTGGTGCTGACGATTCTGCCGCGGTCGATGAAGATGCTCGACAGGAGCACGGCCTCGTTGAGCAGGCCGCCGCCGTTGCTGCGCATGTCGATGAGGATGCCCTTCGCGCCCGCGGCGCGCTGGCGCTCGACCGCGCTGCGCAGCTCGCCGTGCACGCCCGAGGTGAAACCCGCCACGGCGTCGTAGCCGATCTTCACGCCGTTGACAGTGCGCAGGCTCGACGTGACCGAGGGCGTGGACACCTGCGCGCGGGCGACGCGCAGCTGGCGACGCGCCGGGGGCTGGCCGGACTCCACCGTGATCGTCACGAACGTCCCCGGCCTGCCCCGGATCAGGGATGTGGTCTGCTCGATCGGCTTCCCGGCGATCGAGGCACCCGCGACGGCCACGATGCGGTCACCGACCTTGATGTGAGCCTTGGCCGCCGGCGTTCCGGGGAACACGCGCGTGACCCTCAGCCCCTTCTTGTCGGGCATGACCTCGGTACCGATCCCGGAGAACTGGCCCTTCGACTGGTCGAGGAAGCGCCGATAGGCGGCCGGGTCGAGGTAGCTGGAGAAGCGGTCGTGAAGCGACGCCACGGCGCCCGCGATGCCGCTGTTGACGAGCGCGCTCGTCTTGACCGTGCGGTAGTAGTCCTGCTCGATCAGGTCGAACGCCTCCTGGGTCGTCTTGACGTTGTCGGACACCAGGGCGTCGCGGATCGGTGCGGGGAGGTCTTCGGGGTGGCCGCCCAGGTAGATGCCGGCCGACAACAGCACCAGCACGGCGAGCACGGCCAGCGTGACGGGCAGGACGGGCGAGCGCCGGCGCGGAGGCATGGCGGTGCAGGGTACTGAGCCGGATCGTCCGGCCTGACCTCTCAGACGCGCAGGAAGCGGCGGAGCGAGAGGGCCGAGCCCGTGGCCGAGACGGCCACGCTGGCGGCCAGAAGCACCGCGACGAGCAGGGTGAAGTCGATCGTGCTGGGCGCGGCGATGAGCGCGAAGTCGCGCGCGAGGGGGTCGATCAGCGCGACCTTGCCGACGGCCAGCAGCAGGATCGCCAGGCCGCCCCCGAGGGCCCCCACGATCACGCCCTCGATCACGAACGGCCAGCGGATGAACCAGTCGGTCGCACCGACCAGCTTCATTACCTCGACCTCGCGGCGCCGGGCGAACAGGGACAGCTTGATCGTGTTGGAGATCAGGAGGATGGAGGCGGCGATGAGCAAGGCGGCCAGCAGCGCCATCGTGAGCTTCACGATGCGCGTGGCCGAGAGGATCTTGCTGGTCTCGTCGCGGCGATTCTTGACCTCGTCGATCGACGGATCGGCGGGCGCTCGCCGCCCGGACGCGCCGGTGGGCGTGATCGCATCGCGGACGCGGTTGAGGTTGCCGGCCTGGTCCGGTGTGACCCGGAACGTGTCGGGCAGCGGGTTGGAGCCGAGCAGCTGGTAGGCCTGCGGGTTGCGCTTGCGCTCGTCCCGGTAGGCCTGTGCCTTGGACACGAACTGGATCTTCTTGACGTGTGGCGTCCTTCCGATCAGGGCGTGCACGCGCTGGATGTCCGCCGGCTTGGCATCGGTCTTGAGGTAGACGTCGAGGAGCAGGCGCCCGCGGACCTCGTTGGCCGCGCCGGTCGTCGCCTGCACGATCGGTATGAACACGCCGAGCACGAGCATCGTCACCAGCACGGTGGCGAGCGCCGCGAAGCTGGGCAGCGCGCTCCGGCGCAGCGAACGCAGGGCCTCCCGGAGGAAGAATGCGAGCCGCATCAGTTCGTGCGGCCGCGCGCGGCGTCCTGGTCGCGCTGGCGCTGGCGCTCACGCGCGGTGCGCGGCGGCGACGCGGTCCAGTCGAAGTCCGGATCGGCCACGGCGCCTCGCATGCGGGCGGCAAACTCGCGGGTGGTCTCGTCGCCCGCGTACAGCCCGGCGGCCTCGTCGCGCACGATCTGCCCCTCCGCCAGCTCGATCACGCGCCGGCGCATCTTGTCCACCATTGCGTGGTCGTGGGTGGCGACGAGCACGGTCGTGCCCGTGCGGTTGATCCGGTAGAGCAGCTGCATGATCCCGATGCTCGTCTCCGGGTCGAGGTTCCCGGTGGGCTCGTCGCACAGCAGCAGCGGCGGGTGGTTGACGAACGCGCGCGCGATCGACACGCGCTGCTGCTCGCCGCCCGAGAGCTGGTCGGGGTAGTTGTGGAGCTTGGTCGCGAGCCCGGTCAGCCGCAGGATGTCGGGCACCTTGTCGCGGATCTCGCGGCGGCCGCGCCCGGTCACCTGGAGCGCGTACGCGACGTTGTCGTACACCGTCCGGTTGGGGAGCAGCTTGAAGTCCTGCCACACCACCCCGATGTTGCGGCGGTAGAACGGCACGCCGCGGCGAGTGATCTCGTGCAGATTGCGCCCGGCCACGCGCACCGTGCCCTGCGAGGCCTCGAGCTCGCGGATCAGCAGGCGCATGACCGTCGACTTGCCGGACCCCGTGTGGCCCACCAGGAACAGAAACTCCCCGCGGTCGATCTCGAAGGTCACGCGGTCCAGGCCCACGTCGCCCGCCTCGTAGACCATCGACACGCCGCGGAACTCGATCACGTGGTCGCCGCCAGGGGGCTGCGGCCCCGGGCGCTTGGGCACGGCGGCAAGCGCGCCGGAGCGCGCGCGGCCCTGGCGGTGCTGTCGCTCGGGAGCGGCCATCGCGGCGCCGGACCTTAAATGGCCGCGTCGCGCTTCTGAAGCGGTGCAAGCACTCCTGCACAGCGACGCTAGGCTCCGGGCATGACCGCGATCGCCAGTTCCACCCTGTCCAACGGACTGCCGCTGCACCGGGTCGAACTCGAGGGCACGCGCTCCGTGACCGCGCTCGTGGCCTTCGATGCCGGCGCGCGCAGCGAGCGGCCCGAGGAGAACGGCATGGCCCACTTCCTCGAGCACCTCGTGTTCAAGGGCGTCGAGAAGTACGCGACCTACCGCGACGTCAACGAGACGGCTGAGCGGATGGGCGCGTCGCTCAACGCGTACACCAGCCACGATCTCGTCGCCTTCCACATCACGGCGCGCGCGGAGGCCGCGCCGCAGGCGATCGACCTGCTGACCGACTTCGTCGGGCGCCCGCGCATCGACGCCGAGGAGCTGGACCGCGAGCGAGGCGTGGTGATCCAGGAGATCGCGCGCGCGCACGACCAGCCATCCGTGCTGGCCGAGCAACTCATCGACGAGGCCGCCTTCGGCGACCACCCGCTCGGCCGCCCGGTGCTCGGCCCCGAGGAGCACCTGCGCACGTTCACCCGCGAGGCCATCGTGGCCTTTCGCGAACGCCGCTGGAGCGGTGGCCGAGCCGGCGCGTTCATCGTCGGCAACCTGTCGGCCGTGGCCGGCAACGGCGCGATCGACGATCTGTTCGCACGCTTCCCCAGCCTGGACGATCCCCCGCCCTACGACGCCGCGCCGCCCCTGGCGCCGCGGATCCGCGTCGAGCGCCGCGACTCCAAGCAGTCGCACCTGCGTATGTCCTATCGCCCATCGATCGACGTGTCCGATCGCGACGCGCGCGCGGCGATGACGATCTACGCCACGCTGCTCGGGGGGTCCATGGGCTCGCGCCTCTTCGACGAGATCCGCGAGCGGCGCGGCCTCGCGTACTCGGTCTACGCGCTCGACCACGCGTTCGCCGACGTCGGGGTGCTTCAGCTCTCCGCGGGGCTGGAATCCGGCAAGTGCATCGAGGCCTTCCAACGCATGCAGGAGATCGTCGACGAGCTGCGCGCCGACGGACCCACCGAGGCTGAGGTCGAGCGGGCACGCGCCTATGCCGCCGGCCGCCGGGTGCTCGCGTTCGAGAACACGAACGCGGTGGCCCGGCATGCCGCGCACGAGTCGATCGTGTTCGGCGAGGAGATCGACCCGGACGCGGCGATCGCGCGCCTGGACGCGGTCACGCACGACGAGGTCGCCGAGATCGCGCGCGGTATCAGCGAGGAGCTCGCCGTCGCCTGCGTCGGGCCCCACGACGAGGAGGAGTTCGCCCCGACGGCGTAGGATCGGGGGTCGGTGGTGGACGCCGGGCTCCCCCTCCGCGAGCTGCAGCTCTACGTCCAGCGTGTGAGCGACCGCTGGCCGATCGAGCGCGCCCACGTCGGCGACAGCGCGCCACGTGTCGTCGTGCTGGTCTCACCGGGCTTCGACGGCGTGCCCTGGCTGGAGCGGGTGCGGCAGGCGGAGGCGCTGTGGGACGCCGAAGCGATGGGGGAGCGCGCCGAGGTGCACTGCTATACGCCAGCGGAGCTCGAGCGCAAGCTCGAGGACCTTCCGCGCGTGCGGGCCGCGGTCGAGGCGGGAATCGACGTGCTCGGGAAGTAACGAACCGGTCTGAGCGTCGTCACAGTTGTAGAGGCGGCCTGATCGCCGCCGGCACGGCTGCCGATACCACTCACATGACCCCGATTCTTTCCGCGACCCTGCTGCGCACGCAATCCGATGCGCGCCTCATCGTGTTGGTGCGGCAGGGCCACGAGCGCGCGTTCGAGGCGATCGTGGAGCGCTACCGGAAGCCGCTGCACCGTCACGTCCGCCGGGTGCTGCCGGAGTCCCGGGTCGAGGACGCCCTCCAGCAGACCTTCCTGAAGGCGTGGTCCTCGTTGCAGGAGGGCGCGGAGGTGCGCGACCTGCGGCCCTGGCTGTACCGGATCGCCCAGAACACGGCGCTGGACGCGCTCAAACGCGCCGGCTACGACTACGACGAGCTCACCGAGTCGCTGCGCTCGCCGGGCGGCCCGGAGGCGGACCTCGAGCGACGCGCCGTGATGCGCGAGACCCTCGCCGGCCTGGCCGCGCTGCCGGGCAACCAGCGCGAGGCACTGCTGCGCACGGCGGTCGGCGGCGACAGCCGCGCTCAGGTCGCCCACGACCTCGGCCTCACCGACGGCGCCGTGCGCCAGCTCGTGCACCGCGCCAGGACGACGCTGCGGGCCGCCGCAACCGCCGTCACGCCCACCCCGATCGCCATATGGGCCGCGGGCGTCGCCGGGGGCGGCACGCCGACCGCGGCGAGCCTCGCCGAGCTCGGCGCCGCCGGCGGCACGGGCCTGCTGCTCAAGGGGGGCGCAGCCCTGGTGGCGGCCGGTGTGCTGGTGACCGGCCCGGCCGCCCTGCGCGACCTCTCCCAGCACAACAGGATCGGCCCCGACGCCGCGGCGGCGAGCGCCCTCGCCCACAGGGCACCCGCCGCCGAATGGGTGTCCAATGGCGCAACCGGAGCTGCGCGTTCGGGCACGAGCGGGACGGGCAGAGCCGTCTCCGGGAGCTCAGGCGGCGGCAGCGATCACGCCGGTCGCCGTGGCAGCAGCGGCCGGAGCTCTTCCGGATCCGGCTCGTCCGGCTCGGATGACCACTCGGGTTCTGGTCGACGCGACGGATCCGGAGGCGACGACCACAGCGGCTCCGGGAGCGGCGAGGGCGGCAGCACCAGCGGCTCCGGGAGCGGCGACGGCGGCGGCGACCACAGCGGCTCGGGTTCGAGCGGCGACGGATCCGGCTCGGGAGACGTGCCGAGCGGCAGCTCGGGCTCGGGATCCTCTGGTTCGGGCTCCTCGAGCCCGGACTCGGGCGGCGAGACGCCGCGCACCGACGGCTCCTCGGGCAGCTCCGGTCCCGGCGACGGTTCGCTGGTCGAGCTCCCCGAGCCCCCGCACGACTGAGCCCCACCGGATCCTGGTTCGAACGTCCACGCGCGGGGCGATTCCTCGCCGACGCCGGAAGTCGGGTCGATCAAATGTCCAGGCTCGTGTGACCTTCCCTGCGGTGGATCGTCTCAGCCTGTGAACCCCTCTCAAGGAGACGCCACATGCGAAGGATGATCATTGTCAGTCTGGCCGCAGCTCTCGCCGCGGGCCTGATGCTGCTGCCGGCGGGTGCATCCGCTCGCTCCAAGCACAAGTCCTGCCCGCGCAGCGCCCGGGTCGACCGCAACCACGACCGCATTCCCGATCGCTGGGAGTGCCGTCACAACCTTTCCCTGCAGGTCAAGCAGACCAAGCGCGACCAGGACCGCGACGGGCTGAACAACCTCGGTGAGTTCCAGGCCGGGGATGACCCGCACAGGGCGGACTCCGACAGGGACGGCGTCAATGACGGCAACGAGCACGCCGGCACGATCCAGTCCTTCGTCGCTGACGCCGGCAGCCCCAACACCGGCACGCTGACGATCACGCTGGCCGGTGGTGGGACCCTGACCGGCAAGGTCACGGCCGACACCGAGTGCAAGGTGGAACACTCGA
>JAWVFS010000139.1:0-2655 GCA_033855795.1 Solirubrobacteraceae bacterium
CGACGGCAGAAGCAGCGCACCGAGCGCGAAGAGGCGACGGGGCCGCATTCGCCCGCAGGGTATCGGGCGGCCCCGGCGTGCTCGCGCCGCTCAGTGCTTGAGCGCGACGTACTTCGTCTCGAGGTACTCGCCGATGCCCTCGCGACCGCCCTCGCGGCCGAAGCCCGACTGCTTGACGCCGCCGAACGGCGCCGACGCGTTGGAGACGATCCCCTGGTTTACGCCGACCATGCCGGTCTGCAGGCCCTCCATGACCCGGAAGGCCCGATCGAGGTCGCGGGTGTAGAAGTAGGCGACGAGGCCGTAGATCGTGCGGTTGGCCTGGGCCAGCGCGTCCTCGTCGCTGGAGAACGTGGCGACCGGGGCGACCGGGCCGAAGATCTCCTCGGCGAGCAGCCGGGCGTCCTGGGGCACCGATCCGAGCACGGTGGGCTCGTAGAAGTAGCCCGGGCCGTCGACGCGCGATCCGCCGACGAGCACCTCGGCGCCTTTCTCCGTGGCGTCTTCGACCAGCTCGGCGACCTTGCCGCGCTGGACGTCGTCGATCAGCGGCCCGACATCGACGCCGTCCTCGGTCCCACGGCCGAGCCGCAGGTCTCGCATCCGCGCGGCCAGTCGATCGGCGAACTCGGCGGCGACCGACTCGTGGACGTGGAAGCGGTTGGCCGCCGTGCAGGCCTCGCCGATGTTGCGCATCTTGGCGACCATCGCCCCGTCGACCGCGGCGTCGAGGTCGGCGTCCTCGAAGACCAGGAACGGCGCGTTGCCCCCCAGCTCCATCGAGACGCGCAGCAGCTGGTCGGTCGCCTGCTGCATGAGCACCTTCCCGACCTCGGTCGAGCCGGTGAACGACAGCTTGCGCGCGCGAGCGTCCTTGATCAGCGGCTCCATCACCTCGCCCGACGAGCGGGCGGTGATCACGTTCAGCACGCCGCCCGGCAGGCCGGCCTCGTCGAGGATCTCGGCCAGGGCCAGCATCGACAGCGGCGTCTGCTTGGCCGGCTTGACGACCATCGTGCAGCCCGCGGCGATCGCGGGGCCGATCTTGCGCGTGCCCATCGCGGTGGGGAAGTTCCAGGGCGTGATGAAGATGCACGGCCCGACCGGCTGCTTCATGACCAACACGCGGCCGGTGCCCTTGTCGTTGACCGAGTAGCGCCCATCGATGCGCAGCGCCTCGCCGGCGAACCAGTTGAGGAAATCGGCGGCATAGGCGATCTCAGCCCGGGACTCGGCCACCGGCTTGCCCATCTCGAGCGTCATCAGCAGCGCGAGGTCCTCGACGCGCTCGTTCATCAGCTCGTAGGCGCGGCGCAGGACCTCCGAGCGCTCCTTCGGCGCCGTTGCCGCCCACTCGGCCTGGTGGTCGGCGGCCGAGCCGAGCGCCGCCTTGGCGTCGTCGACGGTCGCGTCGGCCACCGTGGTGAGCGTCTCGCCGGTGGAGGGATCCTCCACCTCGAGGGTCCGGCTACCGGTGGCGTCGCGCCACTCCCCGCCGATGAACAGCTGTGTCTTGACGGTGTCGACGATGGTCTGCTCGGCGGTGGTCATGCGCTCACGGTCTCCGTTCCCAGCTCTTCGCTGATGGCGACGTCGATGGAGTAGTCGATGGGCAGCACGATGAGCGAGGGGACGTCGAGCGTCAGCGCGTGCCGCAGATGGGTGCCGAAGTCCTCGACCGACGCGCAGCGCCAGGCCGGCAGCCCTAACGCCTCGGCGAGCTTGACGAAGTCGGTGTTGGTGAAGTCCACGCCGAAGTGGCGGCCGAACTTCTTGTCCTGCTTCCAGACGATCGAGCCGAACTGGTGGTTCTCCCAGACGACGTTGACGATCGGGGTCTTCAGGCGCTTGGCGGTCTCGAGCTCCTGGCAGTTCATGAGGAAGCCGCCGTCGCCGCTGACCGTCACGACGCGCCGCTCGGGATGCACGAGCTTGGCGGCGATCCCGCACGGCAGCGCGAAGCCCATCCCGGCCAGGCCATTGGCGATCAGCACGGTGTTGGGCTCGTGAGCGGGGAACATCCGCCCGATCCACAGCTTGTGCAGCCCGACGTCGGAGATCAGCATGTCCTGGCGGCG
Organism: Solirubrobacteraceae bacterium; assembly: GCA_033855795.1. Taxonomy (GTDB): domain Bacteria; phylum Actinomycetota; class Thermoleophilia; order Solirubrobacterales; family Solirubrobacteraceae; genus JALYZC01. The sequence goes on from JAWVFS010000139.1 coordinate 2,079, forward strand.
CAGCGCCTGGCGGATCTCCCACAGCGCGCGCGGCGGCTGCATCGGGAAGTGGTCGTCGTGCTTGGCGCCCTCCAGCCGGCCCAGGACCACGTCGCGCAGGCGGGAGGAGCCGCCGGAGTGCGGCACGTCGCGGCACTCCTCGGCCAGCCGGCTGAGCACGTGGTAGATGTCGCCGATCAGCTCGACCTCGGGCACGAAGTTCTGGTCGATCTCGGCCGGGACGGAGTCGACGACGACGATCTTCTTGTCGCGCCTCGGGTTCCAGTGCTTGGGGGCGTGCTCGACGAGGTCATAGCCGATGGTGATGACCACGTCGGCGTCCTCGAAGCCGGCCATCGCGTAGTCGCGCGACTGGAGCCCGACCGTGCCGAGCGCGTGCGCGTCGGTGTAGTCCATGGCGCCCTTGCCCATGAACGTCTCGGCGACCGCGATGCCCGTCGCGCGGGCGAACTCGCGCAGCGCGGCCGCGCCGCCGGCGCGGATGACCCCGTTGCCGGCCAGGGCGACCGGGTTGATCGCGTTGCGGATCAGGTCGGCCGCCTTGACCAGCTCGCGCGCGGCGGGCTCGGGCTGGACG
>JAWVFS010000140.1:0-6337 GCA_033855795.1 Solirubrobacteraceae bacterium
GACGGCCTGACCGGGTGCTTCAACCGCACGCACGGGATCGAGATGACGGAGACGGAGCTGCGCCGCGCGCGCCGGGCGCGGACACCGGTCTCGGTCATCATGTTCGACCTCGACCACTTCAAGGACATCAACGACCGCTTCGGCCACGAGCAGGGCGACAACGTCCTCGCCGCCGCCAGCGAGGCCGCTCGCCACACGCTTCGCGCCAGCGACTTCGTTGGACGGACCGGCGGCGAAGAGTTCATCGTGCTCCTGCCCGACACCGACCTGTCCGGTGGCGTGGTCGCGGCGGAGAAACTGCGGGAAGCGATCGGAGCCATCGACGTAGTCGGGGTCGAGCGCGGGACCACCGCCTCGTTCGGGGTCGCCGCCTTCCCGGAACATGCACGCGAGCCCGAGACCCTGCTACGCCAGGCCGACCGCGCGCTCTACCTCGCCAAGCAGCACGGCCGAAACCGCGTCGAGGCCGCCACCCAAGCAGGCGTGGCGCCCGACGCCGCCACCCCCGTGTCCGCTGGCCCTGCCGCCAACGGCCGATAGCTTCGGCGACCTGACGGCCACGCGCTACAGGCGGCTCGCAATCGCGCGCCCCGCGACTCTCCCAGAGAACATGCAGCCGCCGACGAACGTTCCTTCGAGCGCGTTGTAGCCGTGCATTCCGCCGCCGCCGAATCCGGCGACCTCGCCTGCGCCGTAGAGGCCCGGAATCCGATCACCGTCGGGGCTCAGCACGTTCGCATCCAGATCGGTCTGCAAGCCACCCAGCGTCTTGCGGGTGAGAATGTTCAGGCGGACCGCGATCAGGGGGCCGGCATCCGGGTCGAGCAGGCGATGGGGCGCGGTTACGCGGCTGATGCGGTCCGGGAGGTAGCGGCGCGCAGCATGGATCGCCATCACCTGTTGGTCCTTGCAAACCGGGTTGTCGACCTGCGTGTCGCGAGCCACGATCTCGCGCTCGATTGCCCGGTAGTCGAGCAGTGGCTCATCGGTCAGCGCGTTCATGCGACGCACGAGGTCGGCGAGCTCCTTCTCCACGATGAAATCGGGACCGTGATCCATGAACTTCTGGATCGGGCCGGGGACGCCCGGCAGCAGGCGCTCGCGGAATGTGTCGGGGATGCTCTTGCCCGTGAGGTCGGGGTTCTGCTCGGAGCCCGATAGCGCGAACTCGCGCTCGATGATCCTTCGGTTGAGCACGAACCACGTGTAGTCGTACCCGGTCTTCCCGATGTGCTCGAGCGTGGCCAACGTGTCGAAGCCGGGGAACAACGGCACCGGCAGACGTTCGCCGGTCGCGTCGAGCCACAGCGAGGACGGGCCGGGGAGAATCCGGATGCCGTGGTGGCTCCAGATCGGGTCCCAATTGCGGATGCCCTCGACGTAGTGCCACATGCGGTCACGTCCGATCACGTGCGCTCCCGCCCGCTCGCTGATCTCGAGCATCCGTCCGTCGACGTGGGCGGGCACGCCCGAGATCAGGTTCTTGGGCGCCGGCCCCAGGCGCTCCGGCCAACATTTGCGCACGAGATCGAAGTTGTGGCCGATCCCGCCCGTGCTGACGAGCACCGCCTGTCCGCTCGCCGAGAACTCGCCCACCACCTCGCGAGAGCTGTCCTGGCCGCGCTCGATCGCGGCCGGCGCGAGGACCGATCCGGTAACCCCGTCCACGGTGCCGCCGGCGACGCTGATCTCGTCGACGCGATGACGGAAGGCGAACTCGACCAGTCCCTGTTCCTGCGCCGCACGCACCCTGCGCACGAACGGCTCGAGCAGGCCCGGACCGGTGCCCCACGTCAGGTGAAAGCGCGGCACGGAGTTGCCATGACCGCTGGCGCTGGTGCCGCCGCGCTCGGCCCAGCCCGGGCTCGGCAACACCCTCACGCCCAGCTCCTGGAGCCAGTCGCGCTTCTCGTGCGTCGCAAACTCCACGTAGGCCTGCGCCCAGCGCCGCGGCCACTCGTCCTCGGGCCGATCGAACGCGGCGCTTCCCAACCAGTCCTGCCAGGCCAGGTCAAACGAGTCATGGATCCCGACGCGCCGCTGCTCAGGCGTATCGACCAAGAACAGCCCGCCCAGCGACCAGAACGCCTGGCCTCCGATCGAAACCTCGGGCTCCTGGTCGACCAGCAACACGCGCCGTCCAGCATCCGCGAGCTCCGCGGTGGCGGTCAGCCCCGCGAGACCGGCTCCGACAACGATCACCTCGGCCTCGAGGGCTCGTGCGTGCATCAGGCTGGATCGAGCTCCAGTCGCGACATGCCTGCTCCTTCGTCCGTGTGTACGACCGCGGGCGAACCTACAGACATCCGAAGAGCGTCTGTATCTGATGATGCGGAAGGCCGTCGGCTACGCCGCGGCAGCTGCGCCGAGCGGGAAACGCACGCCGGTCAGATCCTCTGATACGTCCCAGAGCCGGCGTGCGACGTCGACGTCCGTCGCCGCGTCGGACCGTTCGACGAGCTTCGCCGCGCCGCGCTGTTCCATGAAGCCGCCGGGACCGGCGAAACTGTCGCCGGGAATGTCCGCGACGGCGGCGTAGAGCGTTGGCAGCGCGCCGCCGTCCGCATCCTGCGCGAGCAACCGGTTACCGACGATCGAGACGATGTCGAGCACGCGCCGTCCGCTGTGGAATTGCAGGTTGGTCGCAGCGTAGCCCGGGTGCGCGGCGTTCGCGAGGACGTCCGAGCCAGCGGCTGTCAGTCGCCGCTGCAGCTCGGCGGTGAAGAGCAGGTTGGCGAGCTTGGACTGCCCGTAGGCGCGCCAGGCCCTGTAGGGCTTGCGCTCCCAGTTGAGGTCGTCGAAGTCGATGCTTCCGAGTCGATGCCCGGTCGAGGACACCGTGACGACGCGCCCGGTGATGCTGTTGAGCAGCAGGTTGGTCAGGGCGAAATGGCCGAGATGGTTGGTGCCGAACTGCAGCTCGAAGCCGTCCTCGGTGCGGGTCAGCGGCGGTGCCATGACTCCCGCGTTGTTGATCAGCAGGTTCAGGTCGCCCTCCCAGCCCGCGGCGAACTCGCGGATCGAGGCAAGGCTCGCGAGGTCGAGCCGGCGGACCTCGGTGTCGCCGGGCATTGTCGCGGCGGCGGTCTGGCCCTTGTCGGTGTCGCGCACGGCGAGGACGACGCGGGCGCCGGCGGTGGCGAGCGCGCTGGCGGCGGAGCGGCCGATGCCGCTGTTGGCGCCGGTCACGACCACGCTGCGACCGGTCATGTCGGGGATGTCTTTGGTTTGGTTAGAAGTAGTCATAGACAACAATGTAGGCTATGACAACAAAGATGTCAACGACAACTTCGCCCGCTACGCTCCACAGCAGATGAGCGACCGCCCGTACCACCACGGCAACCTCCGCACGGCGCTGCTCGAGCAGGCCGAGCGCACCGTGCGCGAACGCGGCGTGCAGGAGCTGTCACTACGGGAGCTCGCGCGCGATGTCGGCGTCAGCCACGGCGCGCCGCGGCGCCACTTCGCCGATCGCCAAGCGCTCCTTGACGCGCTTGCCGAGGCCGGGTACGCGCGCCTGGGTGCCGAGCTGCGGAGCGCGGCCGATGGCGCGGGAGAAGAATTCGAGCCGCGCCTGCACGCCACCGCGGCGGCGTATGTCCGCTTCGCCACGCGCGACGCTGCGCTGCTGGAGCTGATGTTCGCGGGCAAGCATCGCGAGGAGTCCGGCGCGCTGCACGAGGCCGCCGAACGCGCCTTCTCCGTCGTGCTCGAACTGATCGATCAGGGGCAGGCGCAGGGCGCGCTGGAGCCTGGCGAGCCCGAGCGCGTTGGCTTCGTGCTCCTCGCCACCATCCAGGGCATCGCCACGCTCGTCACCAGTGGAATGGTGCAACCCGACCAGCTCGACGAGCTCGTGGCCGACGCCATCGCGCACTTCCTGCGCGGATCGCGCGCCGCCGCCTGAGCCACCGCCTGCTAGATATCCGCCATGGCCACCTTCTGCCTGCTCCACGGCGACTGGCACGACGGCTCCCGCTGGGACCCGCTGGTCGAAGAGCTGCGCGCGCGTGGTCACGAGGCGGAGGCACCGGATCTGCCCTACGGCGACCCCAAGGCGGGGTTCGAGCAACGCATCCAGCCGGCGGTGGAGGCGCTCGAGGGCGTCAGCGGCCCGGTGGTGGTCGTTGGCCACTCCGTGAGCTCCGGCTACGCGGCGCTGGTGGCGGTGGGGCGACCCGGCTCGCTGCTTGTCCACCTGTGCCCGCGCCTGGGTCGAGCCGATCGAGATTCCGGGCGGCCACTTCCCGATGGTCGAAGACCCAAAGGCGCTCGCGGACCTGCTCGACCGGCTGGCGCGAGAGCACGAGGGGTCGCCCGGCCCGGCGTAACTCAGCCGGCGGTGCGTGCCGGACTGGCGAGGGCGGCGCCGTTCGTCTGCACGCGGTCGAAGACCAGGCGGACGGCCATCGAACCCTCGCCGATTGCCGCCGCGACGCGTTTGATCGAGCGGCTGCGGACGTCACCGACGCAGAAGACTCCGGGCCGGCTGGTCTCGAGCACCAGCGGTTCGATCCCGTGCCGCTGAGAGATGGGTATGTCCGCGCCGGTGAGCAGGAACCCGCGGTCGTCCTGCGCGAGCTGTCCGTCCAGCCACTCGGTGCTCGGCTTGGCGCCGATGAACACGAAGAGTCCGCAGGTCGCCTCCGTCGACGTTTGCTCCCGGGTGGCCTCGTGCAGCTCCACGCCCTCCAGCTGTTTGGCGCCCAGCAGAGAGACCACCTCGGTGTGAGGCGATACGTGGATCTGGGGACTGCGCTCGATCTGGTCGACCAGGTAGCGCGACATCGAGGCTGCCAGAGCCTCCCCGCGGATGACGATGTGCACCTGTGTGCAGGTGCGGGCCAGGAACAGGGCGGCCTGCCCGGCTGAGTTGCCGCCGCCGACGATGACGGCCGGCCGGCCGGCACACGCCTGGGCTTCCACCTGGGTCGCGGCGTAATACACGCCGACCCCTTCGAACTCGCTCAGGCGCGGCAGCGGAAGGCGGTTGTACCGCGCACCGGTGGCGACGATCACCGACTTTGCGCTCATCACGTCCCCGTCCTCGAACTGGACTTGATGCGAGTCGATGCCCGAGGTGAGCGCCACCGCTCGTTTGCCGAGGCTGACGCGCACGCCGAACTTCTCCGCCTGCAACGTCGCTCGCGCGGTCAGCTCGTCACCCGACAGGCCGGCCGGGAAGCCCAGATAATTCTCGATCCGAGACGAGGTCCCTGCCTGCCCCCCGAGCGCCGTGTCCTCTGCGAGCGTCGTGGTCAACCCTTCCGATGCGCCGTAGACGGCCGCCGCGAGTCCGGCGGGACCGGCGCCGACCACGAGCAGGTCGCACTCCGCGCCGTCGTCCTCGAATGAGGAGGCCAGGCCGAGTGCGCCCAGCAGTGCGCGCGTGCTGGGATTCTTCAGCAGCTCGCCTCCTGGGACGACGACGATCGGCAGCTCGGACGGGCGCACGTCGAGTTCGCGCAGCATGGCCTCGGCCTCCGGCGAAACCTCCAACTCCAGCCATCGCGAGGACAGACGGTTGCGAGCGAGAACCTCCAGCAGCCTTCGAGTATCCGGGTCAAAGCGCGAGCCGACGAGGGTCAGGCCGGCGCCTCGGTGCGTCAATCGCGAGTGCCTGAGCAGGAACGCGCGCAGGATCAGCTCACTGAGGTGCGCCTCCTGGCTCATGATCAGAGGGACCTGGTCGGTCGGGATCCGCAGGACGCGCCCCGGTGTCCTTGCCACGGCCGACAGGTAGGCGCGCTGGCCGGTCAGGAGACTTATCTCCCCGAGAAACTCGAGCGGACCGTAGTTGACGATCGCCACCTCGTTCGACTGGCCGTAGCCCTCGACGATGTCCACCTCCCCGTCGAGCACCACGATCAGATCGTAGGTCTCGTCGCCATCCGCGAACAGAACGTCACCGACCTCGACGTCGTGCTCGGAGCCGTAGCCCCGCAGGACCTCCAAGTCGCTCTCCTTGAGCAGAGGCCGGACTCCCGACTGCTCGGCCGGCAACTCGGGACGGGCCTGATCGCCGCGGACGGGCGGCTCCTCGCCACCGCCATCCGCACGGGCGTCGCTCCCAGCTCCGGACGTTGTGCTCATGCGGCACTCCAGATTAGGCCCTCGGGCCTACGTGGCCACGCAAACCCACAGCCGCGGCGTCATTCGAGACCTTCCGGTGGCCCGATCGCGGCCGCCTCTGCGCCAAAGCTCTCGACGTACTCGGGGTGGACGTCCTTCCACGTGCCCATCGATTCCCGGGCGTCCTGCCCGCCGAGCAGATGGGCTTCGAGCGAGTCCAGACAGACATGCCGGCCGGCTCCGTCGCGTGCCGCCTTGCCAGTGC
>JAWVFS010000141.1:0-2632 GCA_033855795.1 Solirubrobacteraceae bacterium
GGGTGATCGGCGCGCTGGTATCGGCGGCGGCTGGGGCGAAGCGAGCCGTCGCGCTCCCACAGGCGCCGGGCTAGCGACCGCAGCTACGGGCGGGGGTGGCCTACGCGTACATCCCGTCCAGCCACGCCTTGAGCTCCGCCTCGCGCGCCGCAGCGTCGACGCCATTCACGAACAGGTGGGCGCTCATCCCGACGACGCTGCCGTAGTGGTTGCGTCCGAAGAAGCGGTACAGGCCGTCGGCGGTGCGGACGCCGAGGAACTCCGGCGTCGCGTAGTCGATCACGCCGTCGAGCGTGCCCGCGTCGCCGAGCGACGCGTGGACCGCATCGCCCACAGCCGCGTCCGAGGAAACGTCCAGGGCAGCGCGCAGCGCATCCATCGCGTCCGGCGTCCCGGCAGCCTCGGGTCCAGCGATGCCGTCAGACGGCTGGCCGACGTAGGTGACCGGGCGGCCGTTGAAGTGCTCGAGATACTGCCCGAGGGTGTGGAGGTAGAAATCCGTGTGGCCGCCGATGGCGTCGTACTGGTCCTCCCACCCGTCGGCGAGGATCCCACTGTGGACGTAGCGCAGATGCGCCGTCCCACCTTCGCGGGCCTCGATCGCGTAGTCGAGGGCGTTGAAGGTCCCGTCCGGCGACTCCATGCGGATCACGAGGCGGTGCGGCGGATCCCAGTTCGTGACCGGCGCCCCCTCGGGCGGTGCGGCGCCCGCGGGGATCTCCATGCCCGTTGGGAACATCCAGGCCGCGGAGTCGGCGGTGATCGCGGTCCAGACGTCGTCCGGGGCGGCGGGCAGGTCGACCTCGCGAATGATCTCGAACTCACGGCTCATGACTGGGGCTCCTTGGTTTTCGTGATGGTGGGGTGCAGGGCGACGACGAACCGATGCGGACGACCGCCGGTGGCGGCCTCGTCGTGGTACTTCGCAACGAGGCCGTTGACGGCGTCCGCCAGCTCGACCGCGAACGCGGCCCGGTCCTTCGCGGACGCGAACCGCACCTCGCTGTCGATCCCGAGGCTTGCGACCGGCTTGCCGGCTGCGCTTGCCCCGGTGATGAGCTCACCGACCTCACGGACCATGCGCCCCGCGACGGCGAGCAGCCAGCGCGCGGAGCGCTGGTCCGGCTCACGTGACGGGTCCGGAGCGACCGCCGACAGGGCGGTCGGCGAGATCACGTAGGACGCGGCGGTCGCCTGGAGCACGCGCTCGGTGCAGTTGCCCCTGCGGCGCTCCTCGACGAGCTCCACCAGGCCGTGGCGCTCCAGCGCCCGCAGGTGGTAGTTCGCCTTCTGGCGGGTGAGCCCGACGCGCGCAGCGAGTGTGCTGGCGGACCCGGGCTCGGCCAGCTCGGCGAGCAGGCGGGCCCGGATCGGGTCCAGCGACGCCTCGGCGGCGGCGGGGTCGTCGATGACGGTGACATCGTGCATTGGCGGACCTTGTCACCGACAACTAAGTTTGTCAAGCACATTTCTATTGTCGGCGATGGGAGCCGGTATGGTCGTGGGCGATGGCTGATTTCCAGAGTCCCGCGGAGTTCAAGTTCAACCGGGGGCGCATCGAGGATCCCGAGGCCTTTGCCCGCGATGCGAATGCCGCATCGTGGTTGTACCTCTGCGGCGAGGAGTTCGCGGCAATGGATGGAGGCATGTCGTACGCGAGTGTGCAGGCGGCGGTCGCCGAGTCGACCAACATCGTCTCCGATCCGCCCCGGGTGCTCGACATGGACCTGGCTCGACGGCACGTCGCCGCACTCGACGAGTTACCTCGTCCGACTCTCGTGACCTGTCGTGTCGGCCCGCGGTCGTCTGCCGTGGTCTATCTCTATGCCGGCCTCAGGGCCGGCGCCACACCCGACGAGGTACTGGCGCGGGCCGAAGCCGACGGCGCGCCGTTCTGCGATTCGGACGAGCTCAGGGCCTGGGTCGTGCAAGGCCTTGACGAGCTCTCCTGAGAAGGGTTCGATAGTCGTCCCATCAACTCCATCGGCGTCCGAGAAGCCGTTCGGGCCGTCGAGCCACCGGGTCATAGAGAACCTGATCGCGACCTACGCCGAACTCGTGGACGACGGCGACTTTGCGGGGGTCGGCACCCTGCTCGCAGACGCCACCTTCACTGGCGGCGCCGGGTCGGTGAGTGGCCGAGACGCCATCGAGAAGATGCTGGTGGACAGCCTCATCGTCTACGACGACGGCACGCCACGGACCAAGCACGTCACCACCAACCTCGCCATCGAGGTCGATGAAGCGGCGGGCACGGCGGTCTCGCGTGCGTACTTCACCGCACTGCAGGCGCTGCCCGACCTGCCTCTGCAACCGATCGTCAGCGGTCGGTACCACGACCGCTTCGAGCGCCGCCACGGGCTGTGGCGCTTCGTAGAACGGCGCGTTCGAACCGATCTCGTCGGCGACGTGAGCCGCCATGTTCGCCACGTCGCCGCCGACTCGGGGTAGGCTGGCACCAGGACGGACGCTGGCCAGCTACGTCGGAGGTTGCCATGGAGAAGGCCCTCGCCGGAACGCCGCCCGAGACCGGTGGTGCTGCGCGCGCAGCGGTGCTTGTCGTGTTGACGGGCATTGCCCTGTTGCTGGGAGCTGCCCTCTGCAGCCCGGCCGCTCAAGCACTGCCGCGAAC
>JAWVFS010000142.1:0-2891 GCA_033855795.1 Solirubrobacteraceae bacterium
AGCGCGCGCAAGAGCCTAGGAGCGATATCGGCCGCACCGCCGCCGGCCTTCACTCCAGGCCGGTTTGGAAGACGAATGGCCAGGTTTCCACCGCGAACGCGAGGTTCAGCGTACGCCTGCTGCGCGCCGCAAGGCCGGCCGGAAATGCCGCCGGCGCAGCCGCCAAGCTGGCGACTGCGCCGGGAGCGGGGGAATATGCTAATCAGACGCGACGGGGATATGTCGCAGAGTCGCGTCTGAACGGGTCCCTACCCCGGCCCCGCCGCGATGAACCCCCAATTGGGAAATTGGCCGCGCGGCGACGCGGGATCCGCGTCCGTTCGATGCTCAGCCGGGGCCGACGGCGGCGCCGGTTCGGCGGCCGACCGACTCCGAGTAGGCCAGCGGCCGGAAGTTCAGGATCGGGTCCTCGGAGCACTCGATCCCGTCGGTGACACGGGTGGGGTCGAACACGAGCACGTCGTCCCCGCGCTCGCGCTCGGTGTCCAGCCCCTCGACCTCCAACCGACCCAGCTCGACGACGTCTCTCTCCTCCGGCCACTGGACGCTGGGATCGTCGGTGGCGTCGCCCTCCTCGGCGACCTGAACCTGGAGCGTGAACGCCACGGGACCGGCAGCCATCCGTTCGCGCAACTCGTCCTCGAGGTAGTCGGGCGACTGCGCCCTTGCCTCCTCGGGATCGAGCCAGGCTTCCCCGGCCTCGGGCTCGAAGCGGTAGCGCCCGTACCGAGCCCCACCGCCCTCCGCGAGGAAGCGGAAGGCGTGGATCCCGAAGTAGCGCAGCTGGGCCCGCGAGGCCGGCGTCTGCATCCCGAGCTGGAACTGGATCGCGGGCACCGCCTCGGGATGCTCGGCGAGGAAGGCGCCGACCTTGTCGAGGTCGGGCTCCCCGGTCTCGGGATCGGGCTTTCGCGCGCGGGTGAAGGCGAGGAAGTCGTCGGGGTTGCGGACGAAGAAGACCGGCAGGGTGATCGCCACGATGTCCGTCCGCGAGCCGTCGGGGAGGTAGAACTTCACCGACAGGCCGCGCCCGTCGTTGGCGCCGTCGTGCCTGGTCGGGTCGCCGCCGCCGTTGGAGAAGCGCACGGTTGTGCGGACCGGGTCACCCTGCAAATGCGCGGCCCGCGAGATCGGGCTCGCGCCCGGCGATGCCGTGAACGTGCCGGCACACACGATCCCCTTCGCGTGCGCCGCCCGATGACCGGGATGCGAGCCCGAGATGTCGTTGATTGCGTCGACCACGTCTTTGGCCGAGGGCATGCGGCAACCCTATAGCCTGCGCCCCGGCGACATGGGAACCTCCGCCACCGCCACGCCCGCGCCCCCGCCGGCGCCCGCGCGCGCCACGGCGCGCCGGCTCCTACGCCGACCGCACGGTCCCGTTCTGGACGTGGTCGTCGCGCTCGCGACCGCGCTGCTCGCGCTGGCCGCTGCAGCCTGGGTGCTGCGGTTGTGGCGCGGTGACATGGCCGTCCCGTTCTCCTACCAGTTCGACGCCCTCCAGCACGCGATGTTCGTCAAGGGCGTGCTCGACCACGGCTGGTATGTCGTCAACGACAGCCTCGGTGCGCCGTTCGGCCAGGAGCTCTACGACTTTCCGCAGAACGGGGACAACCTCCAGCTGCTGATCATCAAGGGCCTCGGCCTCTTCTCGGGGAACTTCGCGGTCGTCCTCAACCTCTACTTCCTGCTGACCTTCCCTTTGATCGCGCTTGCCGCCTATGTGGTGCTGCGGCGGCTCGGCGCCAGCCCGGGGGTCGCAGGGGTGTGCGCTGTCCTCTACGCGCTGCTCCCCTACCACTTCGCCCGCCGCGAGCTGCACCTCTTCCTGTCGGGCTACTTCGCGGTGCCGCTCGGCGCCTACCTGGTGCTCGCCACGTTCTCCGGCACGCCGCTGTTCCACCGCCGGCCGGGTGGAGCGCGGCCGCGATGGGCGTCGCGGCGGACGCTGCTGACACTGGCCGCCTGCGCGGTCCTCGGATCGGCCTCGATCTACTACGCCGGCTTCACGGTCGTCCTGCTCGTGGCCGCCGGCTTCGTCGCGCTGATCGCCCGCCGGGACGGTCGAGCGCTCAAGGGCGCCCTGGGCGCCACGGCGGCGATCGCGGTGGTGCTGGCGATCAACTTCGCGCCGGTGGCGCTGTACCGGATCGACCACGGCGGGAATTCCGAGGTCGCGCACCGCCGGGCGGCGGAGGCCGAGCGCTACCAGCTGCGGTTCTCCCAGCTCGTCCTGCCGGTCAACGACCACCGCATCGGCTTCCTCGCGCGAGCCAAGCGCCGCTACGTGCAGACGACGCCGACCTCGAACCCGTTCAACGAGTCGTACTCGTCGGCGCTGGGCGTCGTGGCGACCGTCGGTTTCCTCTGGCTGCTGCTCGTGGCGCTACTGACGCTCGTGGCGAGCGCCCGGCGGATGGCGATCGACGAGCGCTTCCGCAACGCCTCGGCGGCCGCGATCATCGCCTTCCTGCTGGCGACGCTGGGCGGGGTCTCGACGCTCATCAATTACTGGTTGACGCCGCAGCTTCGCGCCTGGAATCGCATGTCGGTGTTCATCGCCTTCTTCAGCCTCGTGGCCGTGGCGCTGCTGCTGGACCGGTTGCGCCGCCGCATTGGTCCGACGCCGGGGCGCCGTGCACTGTTCGGCGCCGCGCTCGCGGCGATCCTCGTGGTCGGTGTGCTCGACCAGACCACACAGCAGGACGTGCCCCCCTATCGAGCGACCGCCGCCCAGTTCCACAGCGACGGAGCGCTGGTGGCGGCAATCGAACGCCGGCTGCCGCACAACGCAATGGTGTTCCAGCTGCCCTACCAGGGGTTCCCCGAGTCCAAGCCGATCCACCGCATGACGAACTACGACCAGGTGCGCGGTTACCTGCACTCGCACG
>JAWVFS010000143.1:0-12261 GCA_033855795.1 Solirubrobacteraceae bacterium
GGCCGGGGGGTGGGGGGCCGACGCGGTCAGCGGCGGCCGGCCGGTGCCCCCGGACCGGGCGCTCGCCTGGCTGCGGGCCGCGGCCGGCGCCCTCGACGCGGCCCACGAGCAGGGCGTCGTGCACCGCGACGTCAAGCCGGGGAACCTGCTGCTCGACGACCGCGGGCGCCTCGCGGTCGTCGACTTCGGCATCGCGCGCGTCGCGCTCAGCGACGAGCTCACGGTCACGGGTCAGGTGCTCGGCACGGCGTCCTACATGTCCCCGGAGCAGGTTCGCGGCGAACCCGTCACGGCGGCGAGCGACGTCTACTCGCTCGGAGTGGTCGCCCACCGCCTGCTCACCGGCCGCCGCCCGTTCTCGGCCGTCAACTTCGCGGGACAGGCGCGCGCGCACGTCGAGGAGGACCCGGCGCGGGCCTCGGCCTCGAATCCCGAGCTGGGGGCTGCGGTCGACGGCGTGCTCGGGCGCGCGCTGGCGAAGACCCCCGACGCCCGGTGGCCCACCGCGACGGCGTTCGTGGACGCGTTGGAACGCGCGCTCGGGCGCGCCGAGCCAACGGCGGCCACGAACGTGATCGCGCCGGTCCCGCCATGGCGCGAGCGCCGCCCGCGGCGGCGAGGCGTCGCCCTGATGGCGCTCGGTGGCGCCGTCCTCGCCGCCGGAGCCATCGCCCTGCTCGCGGGCGGTGGTGAGCGGCGGTCGGGCAGCCCGGCGCCGGCCACCCCGACGAACGCCCGCAAGGCGCCGGCACGCCCGAAGGCCTCGGCCACCCCGGCTCAGACGGCTCCCTCCTCGTCGAACACCGCCGCGGCGCCCGCCCCGGCCGACAGTCCCGCCGCACTGAACGACCGTGGCTTCGCGCTCATGCAGGCGGGTCGGTACGGGGACGCGATCGCGCCGCTGCAACGCGCGGTCGACGGCGCGTGCGGCCCTGGCGCCGGGCTCACCTGCGCATACGCGCTGTACAACCTCGGCCACTCGCTGCGCCTCGCCGGACGCCCGGCCGAGGCCGTGCCGATCCTGGAGCGCCGGCTGCAGTTCGACGATCAGCGGGGGGTGGTCCAGCGCGAGCTCGACCTCGCACGGCAGGCCGCGGGTGTCGCGCCCGCCCCGTCACCGCCGCCCGCGGCTACGGGCAAGCCCGGGAAGGGGAACGGGCACAAGGGGAAGGGCGGCGGGGGCGACTAACCGTCGAGCTGGTCGCGCAACGCGGCCATCGTGAGCACGGCTCGAGCCGCGTCGCGGCCGGTGTGGCGCTTGGCGCCACCGGAGCGGTCGAGCGCCTGCTGCATCGTGTCGACCGTGAGCACGCCGAAGCCACAGGGGACGCCGGTGCGCAGCTGCACCTCCTGGATGCCGCGGGCGGCCTCTGCGCAAACGTGGTCGTAGTGGTCGGTCTCGCCGCGGATGACCGCCCCGAGGCACACCACGCCGTCGTACCGCCCCGAGCCGGCCGCGTAGCTCGCGGCCAGCGGCAACTCGTACGCGCCCGGTACGTCGAACACCTCGACGACCTCGACACCGGCCTCCGACAGCTCCGCCCGGGCGCCCTCGACGAGCCGCTCGGCCAGGTCCTCGTAGAACCGGCCGACGACGATGGCGACCGTCACAGCAGCGAGCCCGGCGGGCTCTCGTCGTCGGCCTCGCGCCGCGCGCGGTCCTCCCCGGCCTCGCGCGCGATCAGCTCCTCGTCGAGCGGCAGGCCCTGGTGGTGCAGCGTATGGCCCATCCGCTCGCGCTTGGCGCGCAGGTAGGCCTCGTTGTGCGGGTTGGGGGGCGCGACGATCGGGAGCTGGTCCGTGACCGAGAGGCCGTAGCCCTCCATCCCGATGATCTTCTTGGGGTTGTTGGTGAGGATGCGGATGCTCGTCAGCCCGAGGTCGGTGAGAATCTGCGCGCCGATGCCGTAGTCGCGCAGGTCGGCGGGGAGCCCGAGCTTGAGGTTGGCGTCGACCGTGTCGAGCCCGTCCTCCTGGAGCCGGTAGGCGCGCAGCTTGTTGAGCAGGCCGATCCCGCGCCCCTCCTGGGACAGGTACAGCAGCACGCCGAGGCCCTCGTCCTCGATCATCCCCAGCGCGGCCTCGAGCTGCTCGCCGCAGTCGCAGCGCAGCGAGTGGAACACGTCGCCGGTGAGGCACTCGGAGTGGACCCGGACGAGGACGTCCTCCCGGCCGGCCACCTCCCCCTTGACCAGGGCGACGTGGTGCTTGTTGTCCACGAGCGAGCGGTAGCCGACGGCCGCGAAATCCCCGAACACCGTCGGCAGCCCGGTCGCGACCACGCGCTCGACCAGCTTCTCCGTTCGCCGTCGGTAGGCGATCAGGTCGGCCACGGTGATCATCTTCAGGTCGTGCCGCTCGCAGTAGGGCACGAGATCGGACACCCGGGCCATGGTCCCGTCGTCCTTCATGATCTCGCAGATGACCCCGGCCGGCGTGAGGCCGGCGAGGCGCGCGAGGTCCACGCTCGCCTCGGTGTGGCCCGTGCGCTCGAGCACACCGCCCGTCCGGGCCTTGAGCGGGAACACGTGGCCCGGCTGCACCAGGTCCCGGGGCCGCGAGGCGGGGTCGATGGCGACCTGGATCGTGTGGGCACGGTCGTGGGCGGAGATCCCGGTGGTGACGCCCTCGCGCGCCTCGATCGACACGGTGAACGCCGTCTTCAGCGGATCCTCGTTCTTCGGGGCCATGAGGTCGAGCCCGAGCTCGTCGCAGCGCTCCGGCGTCACCGCCAGGCACACGAGGCCGCGCGCCTCCTTGGCCATGAAGTTGATCGCCTCGGGGGTCGCGAACTGCGCGGCGAGCACCAGGTCGCCCTCGTTCTCCCGGTCCTCTCCGTCACAGACGACGACCATCTTGCCGTTGCGGAAGTCCTCGAGCGCGTCCTCGATCGTGGAGAAGCCGATACGAGGAGTGGTGCTCACGAGCCCACCAGCCGTTCGACGTACTTCGCCAGCACGTCGACCTCGAGGTTGACGCTCGTGCCGGAGCCGGCCGCGCCCAGGTTGGTGCGGTCCAGCGTCTCGGGAATCAGCGACACGGTGAAGCTGTCATCCGCCGCCTCGGCAACCGTGAGCGAGATGCCGTCGACCGCGATCGAGCCCCGGGCGACGACGTAGCGCAGCAGTTCGGGCGGGGCTCCAATGCGCAGCGTCCGGGCAAAGCCGTCGTCGCGGGCATCGAGCACGACTCCGAGACCGTCCACGTGTCCCTGCACGACGTGGCCGCCGAGGCGATCGGTCGCCCGCAGCGGCAGCTCGAGGTTGACCCGTCCGCCGGACTCGACGCCTTGGAGGGAGCTCGTCTGCAGGGTGGCCAGCATGACGTCGGCCGTGAACGTGCCGTTGTCGATCCCGGTCGCGGTCAGGCAGACGCCGTTGACCGCCACGGAGTCGCCCTCGTGCAGGTCCCCGGTCACGGCGCCCCGGATGCGCAGCCGCATCCCGTCGCCGGTCTGTTCGACGTCCTCGACGGTCCCCAGATCCTGGATCAAGCCGGTGAACACGCTCACCACTCCGTCAGGCGGGCCGAGACCAGCAGGTCATCGTCGATCGACTCGCAGTCCAGGCTGAGCGCGCGCACCGCCTCGGCGATGCGCTCGCGCCCCTCCCCCTCGATGGCATCCCGGGCGCCGCGGCCGCCGAGCACGATCGGTGCGATGAAGAGGCAGAGCTCGTCGATCTCGCCGGCGTCGAGGAACGCCCCGGCGAGGTGCGGACCGCCCTCGAGCAGGATCGAGCCGACCCCCTGGGCGCCGAGCTGGGAGAGCGCCGAGCGCACGCGCGCGGTCTCGTTCTCCCCGGTGGCGACGATCACCTCGGCGCCCTGCCCGGTGAGCGCGCCGGTCTCGGCCCGCGGCGCGGCCCGCGAGACGACGACGGTGAGCGGCGCCTCGGGGGCGGCCTCGACCAGCTTGGAGTCCAGCGGGAGGCGGGCGAGCGAGTCGAACACCACGCGCCGGGGCTGGCGCGCGACGCCCTCCACGCGGGCGGTGAGCTGCGGGTCATCGGCCAGCGCGGTCCCGATGCCGACCGCCACCGCGTCGCACTCGGCGCGCCAGCGATGGGCCCGCGCGCGGCTCGACTCCCCGGAGATCCACTTCGAGTCGCCGCTCTCGGTCGCCACCTTGCCGTCGAGCGAGATCGCGGACTTGAAGCGCACGTGCGGACGGCCGGTGCGGGCGTGCTTGCGGAAGGGCTGGTTGAGCAGCCGCGCGCGCTCGGCCAGCTCGCATTCGACCATCTCGACCTCGATCCCCTCGTCGCGTAGGACGCCCGGCCCGCGGCCGGAGGCGTGCTCGGACGGGTCGTCCGAGGCGATCACGACGCGCGCGATCCCCGCCTCCGCGATCGCGGCGGTGCAGGGCGGCGTCTTGCCCTCGTGACAGCACGGCTCCAGCGAGACGTACATGGTCGCGCCGCGCAGGTCGGTGTCGCCGGCGGCGGCGATCGCGCTGACCTCGGCGTGAGGCCCGCCGAAGGACTCGTGGTGGCCCTCCCCCACGACCTCGCCGCCCTTGACGATCACGGCCCCGACCATGGGATTGGGGCTCACGCGTCCCAGACCGCGGCCCGCCAGTTCGATCGCGCGAGCGAGGTGCGATGCGTCGGTTTCGGTGCGGGCGGCCGTGGAATCGCTCATTCGGGGCTCTTCAGGATAGGGGTCGCGTCATGCTCGGGGCCCGCGTGCAAGGCCGCTGGCGCAGCGCGCCCCACGCAGTCGATACACCTCGACGAGTGGGCCCGGCCGCCGGTATCCGAGCGGGTAGTAGTCGAAGGACCAGTCGAAGTTGAACTCGGGCGGGGCGTTCCCGCCGGTCATCGGGCTGGCCCGGAAGACGAGCTCACCGCGCCGCGCCAGGGCGCGGTAGAAGGCGACCGCGCCGGGCGCGGCGGCCGGGTCCGCGAGCGGGCGGCCGGCCTGCGTGGAGCCCGTCATCACCCAGCACACGCCCTCCCGCTCCCAGGTCTCCAGCAGGGCCGGCGACAACGTGTACGCGTAGCCGTCGAACCCGACGGCCAGGGTCGAGCGCGGCTGCCGGCGCATGACCTGGCCGTCTCCGAGCCGGTGGGTCCCGGGCGAGCGCAGGGCGTCCGGGGCGAGGTTGCGCCAGCGCTCCGGGTCTCCGAGCCAGCGGTCCGTCACGACCGGTTCGACGACCACGGCCGCGCCGGCGGGGACGTTCGCCAGCATCCAGTTGCGGGCGGCGGCGCGAGTGTCCGCGCGGCTGAGCACGAGGTCGCCGTGCACGCTGAACACGAGGCCCTGGGCGCACAGCGCCGCGGCCGCCAGCGCCCCGCCGGCCGCGCGCCACCGCGGGGGCGCGAGCCGCACGAGCGCGACGGCGCCGGCCGCCGCCAGCAGGCAGAGGAAGGGCAGGGCGGGCATCAGCCAACGCCCGAAGTAGCGCTGCTGCAGGCCCATGTACGCGAGGAAGAGCACCGGCGCCGGGACCAGCACGGCCGCCACGCGGCGGTCCGTGCGGAGGAGGTGCAGCGCGCCGCCGAGTGCGGCGAGGGCGGGAACCCAGCCCAATCCCCAGGTCAGCGTCCACAGGTAGTAGACGTGCCCGCTGTCCCCGGTGATCCCGAGCTTGGCCGCGCCGCTCGCCCCCGCCTGGTGGCGCAGGCCGGCGACGAAGTCGGAGGCGTCGAGCAGGGCGTAGGGGTGTGCCGCGAGGGCGGCCGCCAGGGCGACGGCAAGGCCGAGTCCCAGGCGCCGCGCGGCCCGCGGCCGCGATCCCGCACTCGCGAGGGCCGCCGCCAGCAGCGGCAGGGCGACGATCGCCGCGGTGTATTTCGTCGCCCACGCCAGCCCGAGGCCGGCCCCGGCGAGCACGTAGTCGCGGCGACGGCCGTGGCGCAGCACGCCGGCGGCGCCGTACAGCCCGAGCGCGAGCGGGGTCAGCACCGCCGCGTCGTTGAGCGCCTCGTGCGCGTAGAAGACCGGCAGGAAGGCCACCCCGAGCAGTGCGCCGGCGAGCAGGCCGGCGGCGCGGCCGAACAGGCGCGCGCCCGCCAGGCACAGGAGCGGCACCGCGGCCACCGACACGAGCGCCGTGGCGACCCGTGCCACCGCGAAGACCCCGCCCGGGTCGCGCGCAAACGCGCGGCCCGTGGCCTGGCCGCCGCCGAACCAGACGGCGAAGACCAGGTGCAGCAGGTAGGTCAGCGCCGGAGGGTTCGCGAAGTAGTGGGGGTTCCATCCATGGCCGAACAGCCCGATCGCGCGCGGCACGAAATGCGCGTTCTCGTCGACGTTGTAGGCGTAGGGCAGCCCGTGCCGCACGCCCCACAGGCGCAGCACGAGCGCGACCGCCGTCGTCGCGGCGACGGCGAGCGGCCACATCCACCGGCGCGCGCGGGGCGGCATAATCCGCGCCCATTCTGGCGCAATGCCGACGCTGATCATCCAGATCCCCTGCCTCGACGAGGAGGCGACCCTGCCGCGCACGCTGGCCGACCTCCCGCGAGAGGTCGACGGCTTCGACCGCGTCGAGTGGCTCATCGTCGACGACGGCTCGCGCGACCGCACGGTCGAGGTCGCCCGCGCGCACGGCGTCGACCACGTCGTGCGACTCCCCGCCCACGTCGGACTCGCGGGCGCCTACCAGGCCGGACTGGACGCCGCGCTCAAGCTCGGTGCGGACGTGATCGTCAACACCGACGCCGACAACCAGTACCGCGGGGCCGACGTGTCGCGACTCGTCGCGCCGATCCTCGCCGGGCGCGCCGACCTGGTGGTGGGCGACCGCGAGGTCCGGACCTCGGCGCACTTCTCCGCGCGCAAGCGCGGGCTCTCACGGCTGGGATCCTGGCTCGTCCGGCGGGCGTCGTCCACGCGCGTGGCCGACGCGGCGTCGGGCTTCCGCGCGCTCAACCGCGAGGCGGCGATCCAGACGCATGTGGTCTCCACCTACACCTACACGCTGGAGAGCCTGATCGCCGCCGGCCGCACGCCGGTGGCGGTCGAGCACGTCGCGGTGCGGACCAACCCGGACACGCGGCCGTCGCGTCTGTTCCCGTCGCTGTGGACCTACGTGCGCCGCAACGGCCTGTCGATCTTCCGCATCTACGCCCAGCACGAGCCCCTGCGGGTGTGCCTGGCCGGCGCCCTGCTGGTCGGCCTTGCCGGGGTCGGCCTGGCCTTCGCTTCGCTCGTGGCCGGGGCGGTGCTGGTGGGCACGGCCGTGCTTCTGGCCGGGCTCGGCCTGCTCGGCGACCTCCTCTACGCCCAGCGGGTGCTCACCCAACGCACGCTGGAGCGCGCGCAGCGCATCGAGCTCGAGCTCGGCGTGCCGCCGTCCCACCACGAGAACGGCTCGCGCAACGGCCACGGTGTGCGCCGGTGAGCACCGCGGCCGGCGCCGGCAACCTCTACCCCAAGTACGCCACGCGCAACCCGGCGGCACGCGGGCTCGTCGCGCGCTTCCGCGGTGCACTCGACGAGCTGCTGGACGTCGCGGCGCCCGCCTCCATCCTCGACGTGGGATGCGGCGAGGGCGTGCTCGCGGCCGCCTGGCGCGAGCGCCGGGGCGTCCGGCGCGTCGTCGGTGTGGACGTCGAGGACGCGCGCCTGCGCGCCGAATGGGCCCGGCGCGAGCGCGCCGGGTTGGAGCTGCGCGCGATCGCGCCCGCGCCGCCGCTGCCCTTCCCCGACGACTCGTTCGACCTGCTGGCCGCGGTCGAGGTGCTCGAGCACGTCGACGACCCCGACGCGCTGCTGGCCGAGCTGGCGCGCGTCGCCCGCCGGCACGTGCTCGTATCGGTGCCCCGCGAACCGATGTGGCGGGCGCTCAACATCGCCCGGGGCGCCCACTGGGGCTCGCTGGGCAACACCCCCGGGCACGTCCACCACTTCTCCCGACGATCGCTGGAGCGCCTGGCGGCGGCTCGCGGGCGCGTGCTCGCGGTCCGGACCCCGCTGCCCTGGACCGCCGCCCTCGTTCAGGTCGCGCCGGCGGCGGCCGCGATCGCGCGGTAGGCGCCTGGCGGATCCGGGGTGCCGAACACGGCCGAACCGGCGACGAACAGCGTGGTGCCGGCCTCGGCGCAGGGTCCCGCCGTGTCGGTGTCGATGCCCCCGTCGACGGTGATCGCGACCGACTCGGGCACGAGGTCGCGGAGGCGCGCGATCTTGTCGACCGAGCTCGGGATGAAGGGCTGGCCCCCCCAGCCGGGATTGACCGTCATGCACAGCACGATGTCCAGGACGTCCGTGACCTCGCGCACCATCTCGACCGGCGTGGCGGGCGTGATCGCCAGGCCGGCCAGGCAGCCCGCGTCCCTGACCTGGTTCAGCGCGTAGTTGACGTGCGGCGTGGCCTCCTGGTGGATGTTGATCGAATCGGCGCCGGCCTCGGCGAAGGAGGCGACGTGGCGCTCCGGACGGTCGACCATGAGGTGGACGTCCAGCCAGCCGCCCGCCTCGTGCACCTGGTCGCGCAGCGACTGCACGATCAACGCGCCGATCGTGATCGGCGGGACGAAGTGCCCGTCCATGACATCCACGTGGATGACGCGCGCGCCCGCCTCCATGACGGCTGCCACCTGATCGCCGAGGCGCGCGAAGTCGGCCGAGAGGATCGACGGGGCGACGCGGCGCCCGCTGGGCAGCGCGGGCGTCACAGGGGCTGGAGCATCGAGGCGCCGCAGTGGTTGCAGCTGAGCATGGCGGTGCTCGACATGCGCACGATCGTCGAGTGCTCGCCGCAGTTGGGGCAGAGCGACACCAGCTCGAAGCGCCGCAGGCAGTAGACGCAGCGGTAGCGGCCGGGCAGGTTCGTGGGGCGCAGCCAGGGCTCGCCGCACTCGGGGCAGGCGACGCCGACGGTGACCTCGGCGTCGCTCATTGCGACCCCTGCCCACCACGTCGCAGCCGGGCGATGAAGAACCCGGCGGTGCCGTGGCGGTGCGGCATCGTCTGCAGGAAACCGGGCACGCCCGGATATTCCCAGAGCGGGAGGTCGGCATGGAGATCGTCGATCTCGAGGTCCGGATGCCGCTGCACCAGCGCGGCGACCTGGTCCTCGTTCTCCGACGGCGAGATCGTGCAGGTGGAGTACACGAGCGTGCCGCCGGGGCGCAGGGCGCCCGCGGCGGCGTCGAGGACCGCGGCCTGGCGCGAGGCGAGGGCCTCGAGGTCGCCGGCGCGCACCCGCCAGCGAAGGTCCGGCCGGGCCTGGAGGGTGCCCAGCCCGGAGCACGGCGGGTCGACGAGCACGCGGTCGAAGGCGCCGCCCCCGACCGGTTCGCGTGCATCGGCCACCCGCACTTCGACGCAGCCCGCGCGCAGGCGCGCGCAGGTGGCCCGCAGCTCCTCGGCGCGGACCGGGTCGCGCTCGACGGCGACGACCTCGCCGCGGCCCTCCATGAGCGCGGCGAGGTGGGTCGCCTTCGCCCCCGGCGCCGCGCACAGGTCGAGGACGCGCTCGCCGGGCCGCGGGGCGAGGACCCGCGCCACGGCCATCGAGGCTCGCGACTGGGGCATGAGCTCAGCGCCGAGCGCGGGTACCCGGTCGAGCACGAGGCCCTCCCCCAACCCGTCCACGCGACGGCCGCCCGTGCGCTCGGCCACCACCGCCGGGTCGGCCACCAGCGTGTTGACACGGACGGCGGTCTCCGCGGGCTCGTTGTTCGCGGCCATCAGCGCGCGGGCCTCGTCCGGCCCGACCGCGTCCCACCAGAGGCGCGCGACCCAGTCCGGATGCGAATGCCGCAACGCCGCGGCCTCGGGCGTGTCGTCCGGCATCGCCGCGATCCGCGGCCGTGCCTCCCCGGCCGCGCGGCGCAGCACCGCGTTGACGAGGCCTCCTCCGCGCCCGGCCGCCTTCGCCAGCTCGACGGCCTGGTCGACGGCCGCGTGGTCGGCCACGCCGTCCAGGAACGCGAGCTGCAGCAGGCCCAGCCGCAGGGCAGCGAGCACCGGGGGGTCGAGCCGCCCGACGTCGCGGCCGGCGAGCTCGGCGATCACCGCGTCGAGCGTACGCCGTCGCTGCACGGTCTCATAGGCGAGCCGCATCGCGAACGCCAGCTCGCGACCCTCGAGGCCCGCGCGCTCGGACTCGGTCCGCAGCGCCCGGTCCGTGTGCGCGCCGTCCTCGAAGGTCCGGCGCACGACGTCATACGCCACGCGCCGCGCGGGCGAGACCCGGCTCGCGGTGACAGCGGACATGGGAGCGAGTCTAGGTGCCCGGTACGCCGTGGCCGCGCAGGTAGTCCGCCGCCTGCATCGGCCGTCCGCCCGGCGGCTGCACGGCGAGGAGCTCGAGCGCGCCCTCGGCGCAGCCGAGGGCGAAGCGGCCGTCGGCGGCGCCGTAGGCGCCCTGCGGCGGCCCCCGATCGAGTGCCGCCGCGGCGAGGACGCGCAGGTAGGTGCCGTCCGGCAGCGCGACCCGTGCGCCGATGTGCGGGTGCAGGGCGCGGACCGCGCGCTCGAGCTCGATCGCCGGACGCGACGGGTCAAGCGTGCGGTCGTCCGGCTCGATCTTGTCGGCGTAGGTCGCCTCGTTCTCGTCCTGGTCGGTGAACGGCGGACGGTCGTCGAGCGCGCGCAACAGCAGGGCGCCGCCCATGTCGCGGAGCCGGCCCGACAGGGATCCGTAGGTGTCGCCGCGGCGGATCGGCTCGGCCGCCTGCAGGCACACCGGGCCGCTGTCCAGGCCCTCCGTCACGCGCATGATCGACACACCCGTTTCGGCGTCGCCGGCCATGATGGCGCGCTCGATGGGTGCGGCGCCGCGCCAGCGCGGAAGCAGCGACGGGTGCACGTTGAGCATCTCGAAGTCCGACAGCAGCGGCGGCTTGATCAGCGCGCCGAAGGCGCACACGCACACGACGTCGGGACGCTCGGCGGCGATCCGGGCGCGGGCCTCCTCGTCGTTGACCGACTCCGGCTGGAAGACCTCGAGGTCCATCGCCCGCGCCGCCTCGACGATCGGCGGGGCGGCCAGCTTCCGGCCGCGGCCCGCCGGACGGTCGGGGCGGGTGACGACGAGCGAGGGCCGGTGCTCGCTGCCGGCGAGGCGTTCGAGCACCGCCGTGGCGAACGCCGATGTTCCGAGGAAGACCGTCCGCACGCGCTGCGCGCTCCGCTACGCCGCGCGAGCGTCGAGCGTCTCGCGCAGTTCGCGCATGGCCTCCTTGCGCGCCCCGCGTGGAACGCGGTCGAGGATCAGCACGCCGTCGAGGTGATCCATCTCGTGCTGGATCACCCGCGCCTCGAGGCCGCTGGCCTCGACCACCAGCTTGTCGCCGTGCTCGTCGCGCGCTCGCACGCGGACGCGCACCGGGCGCTCGACGTCGACGTGGACGCCGGGCAGGCTGAGGCAGCCCTCCTCGGCCTCCTCCGCGTCATCCCCGACCCACTCGAGCTCGGGGTTGACCAGCGCGGCGAGAAGCCCGTCCTCGCCGACCTTGTACACCAGCACGCGGTGCATCACGCCGAGCTGCGTAGCGGCCAGGCCCACGCCGATCGCGTCGCCCATGATCCCGGCCATGCGCGCCACCTCGGCGCGCAGCTGATCGTCGAAGCGCTCGACCGGGACCGCCTTGGCCTTCAGCACCGGGTCGCCGAACTGGCGAACCTGCGCGAGCGCGGAGGCGCGACGCGCCGCCGTCTCGGGGTCGAGCGCGGGGGGCTCGGGCTCCACCTCGTCGCCGTGCGACTCGTCGATGTGCTCTTCGGGCTCTTCCGTCATGCCCTGATACTAGATGAGCGATTTGGACGCCTACTGGGGGTCGACGTCCACCGAGAACTGCGCCCGCCGGTGCGCCCGGTCGGCGGCCACAGCGGCGACGGCCTCACCCACGGCCCGCACGGCGGCGGCGCGATCCCCCGCCTTGACGACCAGCTGGCTGCGCTCGCGGCCGCGCAGGCGAAACAGGGGGGCGGGGCCGAGCACCGCGGCCCGAGGGGGTGAGCCCACGGCCTGCGCGACCGCCCCGGCGGCCGCGGCGGCCGCCCCCGGCTCGGCGGAGGCACACACGACGCGGATGAGGTCGCTGAACGGCGGGTAGCGCAGCGCCTCGCGCCGGGCCAGCTCCTCCTCGAGGAAGCCGGCGGCGTCGTGACGGGCCGCGCGGACGATCGAGGGCGCGTCGGGCGCCAGCGTCTGCACGATGACGCGCCCGCCTCCGGGCCCGCGGCCCGCGCGTCCGGCCAGCTGCGCCACGAGCGCGAACGTGCGCTCCTCCGCCCGGAAGTCCGGGAAGCGCAGCGTGGCGTCGGCGTCGAGCACCACCCCCAGCGTGACGTCGGGGA
>JAWVFS010000144.1:0-3693 GCA_033855795.1 Solirubrobacteraceae bacterium
GACGCGGCCCTCGAGCGGCTGTGGGAGCAGATCGCCCACGTCTGCCGGTTGGACGAGACCGACCCGGTGGCGGCCTGGGAGCAGCGGATGGAGACGCTGCTCTCCGCGGCCGATCGCCTGACCGAGCGCGGCTTCGACGCGATCCGCTTCCGGGGGCCCGGCACCGACCTGCGCGTCGGGCTGCTCCCGGGCTCGCGCTGGCTGGCCGCGCGCTTCGAGACCGTCGACGGGATCGTGCACCGGCCGAACCTGCCCTCGGAGGAGACGTTCACGACCCCCGACCCCGAGCGGGTCGACGGCGTCGTTCGTGCGACCAAGCCGCTGGCGCTGAGCGGGACGATCATCCGCGGCCTGGAGGTGCGGTTCGAGGGCGGCCGCGCCGTCGCGATCGAGGCGGAAACCGGGGCCGACACGCTGCGGACCACGGTCGCGCGCGACGAGGGCGCGGCGCGGCTGGGCGAGGTGGCCCTGGTCGATCGCGACGGGCGGATCGGGGCGCTCGACACGGTCTTCTACGACACGCTTCTGGACGAGAACGCGGCCAGCCACATCGCCTTCGGCCGCGCCTACGGGTTCTCGGTCGACGAGCCCGACCGCGACCGGGCGAACCTGTCGGAGATCCACATCGACTTCATGATCGGCGGCGACGAGGTCGACGTCGACGGCATCAGCGGGAGCGGGGAAGAGGTCCCGATCCTGCGCGGGGGCGCCTGGCAGCTCTGAGATACCCTGGGCGCGTCCCGCTCAGGGATCCACCAGGAGAGGTGCCGGAGCGGTTGAACGGGCGCGACTGGAAATCGCGTAGCGGGGGTTACCTCGCTCGAGGGTTCGAATCCCTCCCTCTCCGTGCCTGTCCGTATTCGTCTGCCGCACATGGACATCCGCGCTTCTCGTCCAACCGCGAAAAGGCCGAATGACTTGCCGCGGTCGTCTCGCCCTAGTCGATGAAGCCGAGCCGTAGGCCTCGTGCGACCGCGGCGGCGCGGTCTCCGACTCCGAGCTTGTCGTAGATGTGCTCGAAGTGCGTCTTCACCGTCCCCCTGCTCATGAGGAGTCGCTCTGCGATGGTCGGCCCTGAGAGACCCTCGGCGGCGAGTTGCAACACCTCTGATTCGCGGGGCGACAGGGGCGCGCGGGGCTGATGTGCCTCTACGTTGTCGATGCTGCTCAGCTCGTCCTCGGGCCAGCGCGCGGGGGCGAAAATGCCGAGGTGGAGTCCGGGTAGCGCGTTGCCCAGACCCCAGTAGACGATCTCAAAGCGCCCGCCGTCCGGCCCCACGAGTGCTCGTGTCCGCGCTGCGCATCCCGAGTCGACCAGCCGCTCCCAGTTTGCCTCCATCTCGGGCAGCTCCTCGGGTGGCGTGAGATCGTCGACCGTGTACTCGCGTAGCTCGGCAAGGCTCAGCCTGAAGATCAAACGGGCGGAGAGGTTGGCGTCGGCGTAGCGGCGCCGGTGGTCGACCATCACCATCGGAACGGCGCTCCGGTCGAAAACGCGCTTCATTTCCCGGGCCCGGCCACGCACGCGGAGCACGGCTTCTGCGGCGGCTTCGACGCTGCGCGGCAGTGATTTCGGTTGGGCAGTCAACATCACCGTGTGTCGTTTGACAGTGTCAACTGTAACACCGTATTGTATTGGGGTCAAGACGTAGCGATGCAAGCAAAGGGGGTTGGGACGAGCACGCCAGAAGGCTCAGAGATCGGCGACCGTGTGACGGCCGCGAGAGAACGCCTGGGATGGAGCCGGGAAGCACTGGCCTTTCATTCCGGGATCAGCTGGTCCGGCATCGCCCAGGTGGAATCCGGGCGTCGTAAGAACCTGCGCCCGCACACGCTTTCGGCACTCGCCGAGGCGCTCGGGGTGACGATCGACTACCTGGTCGCCGGTGGCCCGGCGAGCACGCCGATGCTCGACCACAAGGCCCTGCTGTACTCCGCGGCGGACGAACTCACCGACACGGCGGGTCCTTTCCTGGAGGAGGGAGTCGAGTGCTCCGAGGCGGTGTTGGCCCTGACCACCAAGGAGAACTTCGAGCTGCTTCGCAAGCAGTTGGGCCCGGCCGCTCCACGCGTCGACTTCATCGAGTCGGCGGCCTGGTATACGAGCCCCACCTCGGTCCTGGACAGGTTCAAGGCCTTTTCCAGCGCCAAGCTCGAAGAGGGCGCACCGTGGATCCGGATCCTCGGCGAGCCGGTCTGGGTGGGCAGGTCCGATGAGGAGATTCGCCTATGGACGCGATACGAATCGCTTCTGAACCTGGTGTTCGCCGCCTGGCCCATGACCATTCTCTGTCCCTACGACGAGCGATCCGTCGCACCCGAGATCGCAAGACAGGCATGCCTCACCCACCCTCACACGATCGGGGGCGAAGCCAGCGCCGGCAGCGCCGAGTACCCGGGGGCCGGCGGGTTCGTTCTGGAGCCGGGCCACTGACCGCGCACACGCCGGGACGGATTGGTCGCCCGTGCGCTTTTCAGAGCGCGGATGGTCAGCGGGACGGTCCGTCCCCGACCGTCACCGCTACGTGAGCTAGAACGACAGTTCGTCGATGACGTAACGCCGGTTCTCGGGGTCCTCGGCCCTCCAGGCTTTGGCGTACCGGAGGGCCTGCGCACAAGCCGGGTCGTCCTTCTCGAGCGTGATCGGGGCATCGTCAACCACCCAATCGCCGTCGATCCTGTTGATGCGTGAGATCAATACCGTCCCGCGCGCGGGCCGCCGTTTGGGCTTCTCGTCCTGTGCCGCTCGTCTACTCGACATCGCCTGAGTGGTCGGGATCGTCTGAGTGACTGGGATCGCCTGATCGCCGTCGTCGGTACTCAGTGCGCACAATCGACAAACATCGCGTCCCGCGTTCCCGCCCTCAGACCACGGCAAACGTCAGGTCTTGACTCGCGCGTTGCCGCGCTTGTCGGCCGCTTGGGTCCATAGGGGGCTGAATCAGAGGCTCAAGATCGGTTTGGCGGTTCGCACTTCGTCCCGATCTCCCCGTCTCACTGCTGATACCGCTCCACGGTGTCGGCGTCTCGCGCCTCGGCCTGGTCGGGATCGGCCCCGGCGTCGCGCAGGGCGCGGCGCTGGCGCAGGAGATCCCAACACCGGTCGAGCTCAACCTCGACTTCCCGCAACCGCTCGCGTTCTCCCTCCAGGGCATCGGGATCGGCGCGATCCGTCTGCTCACGGTCACGGAGCTGCTCCTCTTCGTTGACCAACCGCTCGATTCGGGCCGTGATGCTCTCGTCGCTCATGCTCCAATCCTACGCGTCGCGCTGCTGTTGGACGTCGGATGTCGTGCGGGGCAGCGCGTAGAACACGGCCACCCCGGCGCAGATGGCGAGCGTGAGAAACGGACTGACCACCCCGCCGACGGTCGCCGCCGCGTACGGCAGGAGGCCGATCGCGTTGCGCCGCAGCACGGCCTGTCGCACCGCGGGCGTGAGGTGATCCTGGAGGAGGTGCTGCTTGCTGAGCAGCAGGTGCCGCTGCATGGCGAAGAAGGCCAGTGACATCAACAGGAAGGACCCGCCGTAGATGACCGCTGCGAGGTTCTCCCCGCTCGACGCGTCGAGGTACTCGGCCATCAGCGCTGTCGAGAAGGGCAGGACACCGATGGTGAGCAGCAGCAGGAGGTTGAGCACCAGGATGGCGTGGTCGACGCTGACCAGACGCTGGAGCATCGCGTGGTGGTTGAT
>JAWVFS010000145.1:0-4531 GCA_033855795.1 Solirubrobacteraceae bacterium
GACGCCGCACGAGGTCCGCCTCGTGCTCGTGGACCCCAAGCAGGTCGAGCTCAACCACTACGACTCGATCCCGCACCTGCTCACGCCCGTGATCACCTCGCCGCGCATGGCCGCCAACGCGCTGGGCAACCTCGTCCGGGAGATGGAGACGCGCTACGGCGAGATGTCGATCGCGCGCACCCGCAGCCTGGTCGAGCTCAACCGCGTCCGGGCCGGCCGCGGCGAGCCCGCGCTGCCCTACGTGCTGTGCGTGATCGACGAGCTGGCGGACCTGATGATGGTCGCGCCCGCCGACGTCGAGGACGCGGTCATCCGGCTCGCGCAGAAGGCGCGCGCCGTCGGCATCCACCTCGTGCTCGCCACGCAGAGTCCGCGGGTGGACGTGATCACCGGCATGATCAAGGCCAACGTTCCCTCGCGGATCGCCTTCGCCGTCACCTCGCAGACGGACTCGCGCGTGATCCTGGACCAGAACGGCGCGGAGTCGCTGCTGGGAATGGGGGACATGCTGTTCCTCCCGCTGGGCACGTCCAAGCTCCAGCGCATCCAGGGTGCCTACGTGGACGAGGAGCAGATCGCCGCGATCACCGACAAGTGGCGCCGGCAGGGCGAGCCCGAGTTCCACGAGGAGCTGCTCGAGGAGGTCGAGTCCGAAGACGACGGCAGCGGGGCCGACGACGAGTTCGACCCCAACGAGGACCCGCTGCTGACCGAGGCGATTGCGCTCGTCGCGCAGATGGGCACGGCGTCGACCTCGATGCTCCAGCGTCGCCTGCGCCTCGGCTACACCCGGGCCGGGCGGCTGATCGACATGCTCGAGCGCCGCGGCGTGATCTCTGGCTACGAGGGCTCCAAACCGCGCCAGGTCCTCATCACCGAGGGCGACGTGCCGCGCGTGCTCGCGAACCTGGCCGAGGTCGGCGGCGGAGCGCGCGAGCCGGTGGCCGCCGAGCCCGACGACGGCTAGCGCGGCCTGCGGATCGGAATCCCCGGATGCGGGCCGAAATCCGCCCGCGCTAGATTCCAGCCCGGATGCCGGAGATCGGCGAGACCCTGCGCGAAGCGCGCATGCGCGCGAAGATCGACGTCTCCGAGGTCGAGGCGACGACGAAGATCCGCGCCAAGTACCTCCGCGCACTGGAGAACGAGGAGTGGGGCCTGCTGCCGGGGCCCACGTTCGTGCGCTCGTTCCTGCGCACCTACGCCGACTACCTCGGCCTCGACTCCAAGCTGCTCGTCGAGGAGTACCGCCTGCGCCACGAGCATCCGTCCGAGCTCGACCTCGCGCCGATCGCCCCGAACCTCGGGCCCGAGCGCCGCTCGGCGCGGTTCACCCCGCCGCGCCCGTCGCGCGGCTGGGTCATCGGCCTGTCCGTGCTGGCGATCCTTGCCCTGCTGATCGTGATCGGCTCGGTCGGGGGCGGGAAGTCCGAGCAGGGCAAGGTCGCGACCCAGCCGACCACGCGAACGGCGAAGCCGGCCCGGCCGGCTCCCGCGCCGCGCCCGACCGTCGCCCGGCTGAAGCTCCTTCCGATCGACGCGGTCTACGTGTGCCTGGTCGACTCCAGCGGCCGGCGGCTGATCGACGGCCAGACGGTCGATCCCACCTCGCCGCCGCCGACGTTCAAGGCCAAGCGCTTCTCCGTCCTCTTCGGGCACGGGCCCCAGGTGATGCGGGTCAACGGCAAGACGGTCCAGATCCGCAGCAGCAGCAATCCCATCGGGTTCGACATCACGCCGACCAGCCGGCGCGAGCTCTCCCAGGCTCGCCTGCCCACCTGCAGCCAATGAGCGCGCGTGCGGGCATCGTGGTCACCGGCACCGAGGTGCTCTCCGGCCGCGTCTCCGACCGCAACGGCCCCTGGCTGTCCGAGCGCCTGCGCGAGATCGGCGTGGACCACGCGGAGACGCTGATCGTCGGCGACCGGCGCGGTGACATGCTCGAGGCGCTCCGCTTCCTCGCCGGGCAGGGGATGGACGTGATCGTCACCAGCGGCGGGCTCGGCCCCACCGCCGACGATTTGACCGCCGAGGTCGTGGGCGAATTCTGCGGGCGCGAGATGGTGCTCGACGAGCCGCTGGAGGAGCGTATCGCCGAAATCCTCAAGCCCCTCCTGGCGCGCTGGCCACAGCTCGACGAGGAGGCCGTGCGGGCGTCCAACCGCAAGCAGGCCGTGATCCCGAAGGGCGCGACGGTGATCGACCCGGTCGGTACCGCGCCGGGCCTGGTCGTTCCGCCGGCGAGCGGCGATGGCCCCACCGTGGTCGTGCTGCCCGGCCCGCCGCGCGAGCTGCAGCCGATGTGGCGCACGGCGACCGGGACCGAGGCCTTCCGGGCGGCGACCGGCGGCGCGGTGACCTACCACCAGGAGATGCTGCGGTTGTTCGGGATCCCCGAGTCGGAGATCGCGGCGACGCTGCGCGCCGCCGAGGACGTGCGGAACATCCCGCTGTCGGAGCTGGAGATCACCACCTGCCTGCGCCGCGGCGAGATCGAGATCGTGACGCGCTACGAGCCGCCGGCCGAGGACACCTACCGCGCCCTGGAGGCCCTGATCCGCGAGCGCCACGGAGACACGCTGTTCTCCGACGACGGCTCCTCGATCGACGACCAGGTGGCGGCTCTGCTGGCCGGGCCGCCGTTGCGCACGATCGCCGTGGCGGAATCGTGTACCGGCGGGCTCGTGACCGCCCGGCTGACCGAGCGCCCGGGGTCCTCCGCCTACGTGCTGGGCGGCGTCACGGCGTACTCGGATTCGGCGAAGGCCGATCTGGTGGGGGTCGACCCCGAGCTGATCGAGACCCACGGCGCGGTCTCACCCGAGGTCGCCGGCGCCCTGGCGGACGGGGCGATCGCGCGCTTCGGCGCGGACGTCGGCGTGGGACTGACGGGCGTCGCCGGCCCGGACGGGGGCACCGAGGACAAGCCGGTGGGCTACGTCTGCTTCTGCGTGGTGGAGCGCGGCGTGGGACGCCTGGCGCGCGACCTTCAGCTCCCCGGCGCGCGCGTGGACGTGCGCGACCGTTCCACCACCGTGTGCTTCCACCTCATCCGGCGTCGGCTGCTCGGCGAGCACGACGAGGCGCCGAGCGGCGAGGCCGAGCCGGCGCGGGCATGAGCGGCGCGGCGCGGGCGCGGCTGTTCGTCGCGCTCGATCTCCCGGACGATGTCCGGGAGGCGCTGGCGGCGTGGGGGAGGGCGGTCGCCGCGCCCGACGGCGCCGAGCGCCGATTGCGGCTCGTCCCGGCGGACGCCCTGCACGTGACGCTGTGCTTCTTGGGCTGGCGCGACGAGGGGCAGGCCGAGGAGATCGCCGCGCTGGCGCTCGGCGCGCTGTCCGAGGGCGCACCGGCGCCGGACCTTGCGGTGGGCGCGGGGGTTTGGCTGCCGCCGCGTCGCCCGCGGGTGCTCGCGGTGGACCTCGCCGACGAGGACGGCGCGCTGGCCGGCCTGCAGGCGCGCGTCTCGGATGCTCTGGCGGCCCGGGCCGCCTTCGTGCCCGAGAAGCGGCCGTTTCGCCCGCACGTGACGGTGGCGCGGGTGCCGCGCGGCGTCCGCGCCGGCGGGCGCGAGGAGCCGGCGCCGCCGGCGCCGCTGCGGTTTCCGGGCGCCGCGGTCACGCTGTACCGCTCGCGCCTGTCCCGCGCGGGAGCGCATTACGAGCCGCTCGCCCGGGCGGAGCTGGGCTGAGCGGGCCGGCACACGGCACGAGGTCGAGGTTGACCCCGCATAGCGACGTCAACCTCAACCGCGCGGGTTCACCCGCTTCGCGAACGTGCGCGGACCGATAAGCGGCGGAATGACACATCCTCGATGCCTTCTCGTCACCAGCGCGCGTTGTTCCGTCACGGGCGCGCTTCTACGGTCCCGGTTCCGTCCGCCCCGCTGCCTACGGTGGGTCGTTCGAAACCAGACGCCAAGGAGCCACGCGCATGACCGATGACACCAAGGCCGCCCAGGCCCGCGACGCCGCACTGCAGGGCGCGCTGACCCAGATCGAGCGCGAGTTCGGCAAGGGCACCGTCATGCGCATGGGCGACGAGGGAGCCCAGGTGCGGGTGGACGCGATCCCCACCGGCGCGCTCTCGCTCGACCTCGCGCTGGGGATCGGCGGCGTCCCGCGCGGGCGCATCGTCGAGATCTTCGGCCCGGAGTCCTCGGGGAAGACGACGCTGATCTACCACATGATCGCCGAGGCCCAGAAGCTCGGCGGCGTGTGCGCGTTCATCGACGCCGAGCACGCGATGGACCCGCTCTACGCCAAGGAGATCGGGGTCGATATCGACGAGCTGCTCGTCTCCCAGCCCGACTACGGCGAGCAGGCACTCGAGATCGCCGACATGCTGATCCGCTCGAACGCCGTCGACGTGGTGGCGATCGACTCGGTCGCCGCGCTCACGCCGCGCGCCGAGCTGGAGGGCCAGATGGGCGACCAGAGCGTCGGCGTTCAGGCGCGCATGATGTCCCAGGCCATGCGCAAGCTGGCCGGCAACCTCAATCGCGCCCAGACGCTGTGCCTGTTCACCAATC
>JAWVFS010000146.1:0-4627 GCA_033855795.1 Solirubrobacteraceae bacterium
GTCGATCATCGCTCGCGCGCCGGCGGCCGCGAGCGCGCGCCCCTCGGCCAGGCGGGGGCTGGGACGGCGATAGCGCTCCAGCAGCACGGCGGGTCCGTCGGCGCGGCCCTCGAGCACCGCGAGCCCCGCCCCGGAGGCCCCGAGGGCGCCGGTCACGCCGAGCAGATCGCTCGGTCGGCCCCCGTCGCGCCCGATCACCTCCGCCTCGCTCGCGGCCCACCCGACGACGAAGGCCGCGATCGTCAGGGCCGGCCCGCGCGTGACGTCGCCGCCGACCAGCACGGTGGCCGTCTCCTCGGCGAGCGCGGCGGCGGCGGCGTGCAGGGCGAGCGCGTCCTCGAGCTCGGCGCCGTCCGGGAGCGCGACGGCCAGATGGGCCTCGCCGGGGGCGACCCCCATCGCCGCGAGGTCCGACAGCGCGGCCGCGAGCGCGCGGTGGCCCGCGTCCGCCCAGGAGACCTGGCCGAGGCGGAAGTGGACGCCGTCCACCATCGCGTCCACCGAGGTGACGGCGAGCGGACCGCCCGCGCGCACGACGGCGGCGTCGTCGCCGATCCAGCGCACGACGCGCTCGGGCGGCGGCCCGAGCGCCGCCTCCAGCGCCGCGATCAGCTCCAGCTCACGCACCGCGTCCGGCGCGGCTAGCGATGGCGGTAGACGATCCGCGCGCGGTCGAGGTCGTACGGGGACAGCTCGACGCGCACGCGGTCACCGGGCAGGATGCGAATGCGGAAGCGCCGCATCTTGCCCGCGACGTGCCCGAGCACCACGTGATCGTTGTCGAGCTTGACGCGGAACATCGCGTTCGGCAGGGCCTCGATGACCTCGCCTTCGAACTCGACCTTCTCTTCCTTTGCCACACGCGAAGCGTAGCCGAGGCACGCGCGGCGGCGCGGGCGGTCGCTGGGTCGCCGCGCGGGCTATTGACCGGTGCCGCCGGTGCCGCCGCGCTGCGGGCGGACGTTCGGCGCGGGCTGCGGTGGGGTCTCGTACAGGTTCGGGTTGTTGTAGCCACCACCACCGCCGGTGCCGCCGCCCCCGTTCCCAGTGCCGGTGTTCCCACCGCCGCCGCCATTGCCGCCGCCCCCGTTCCCAGTGCCGGTGTTCCCGCCGCCGCCGCCGTTGTCGTAGGAGCCGCCCGAGCCCCGCCCGCCGGTCGCGGAGTAGGAGCCGAAGAAGGGCTGGGCTTGGAACGAGTCCTGGGGCTGCGGGAAGTCGGCGCAGTCGTTGCCCACCGCCACCGACATGTAGTCGTGCCAGATCTGTGAGGGCAGGCTCCCTCCGTTCACCTGGATCCCGTGCACGTCCAGCATCGGGACCTTCGAGTTCGGATAGCCCACCCACACCGAGGTCGAGAGGTGCGGCGTGAAGCCGTCCAGCCATGCGTCGGTGAAGTCGTCGGTCGTACCCGTCTTGGCGGCGGCGGGGCAGCTGATCGCGGCCCGCGTCGCGGTGCCGGACTGCATGTTCTGCCGAAGGATCTTCGTCGCCTCGTAGGTGACGGCGTCGGAGAACATCTTCTTGCGCTTCGGCTTGCCGAGGTCCTCGGACTTGCCGTCGGGGAAGACGACCTTGCGGATGGCGATCGGCTTGTTGCGGTAGCCGCCGTCCGCGATCGTGGCGTAGGCGTTGGCCATCTCCAGCGGGGACACGCCGAGCGACAGGCCGCCCAGGCCCTCCGCCGGATAGCCGTCGAGCTTGGTCGTGACGCCCATGTCGTAGGCGGTCTGGCGCACCGCGTCGGGTCCGACGTCGAGGTCCAGCTGCGCGAAGACCGTGTTGTCGGACTGCAGCGTCGCCTGGACGAGGTTCATGTTCCCGCCATAACTGTGGGAGTACGTCTGCACCTTCCACGGCCCGTACGGCGTGTTCAGGTCGAGCGGATGCGAGTTGTAGGTCGTCGAGTTGGGGTCGATGCCCTTGCGAAGCGCGGTCATCAGCACCCAGATCTTGGCCGTCGACCCCGGCTGGCGATGGCCCTGCGCCGCGTAGTTGAACTTGTTGGAGCCGTAGGATCCGGTCGACGCCATCGCGCGGATGTAGCCGTTGCGCGGGTCGATCGTCACGATCGCCGAGGACGGGTCACCGGACTCGTTGAGCACACCCTCCATCGCGCTGCGGGCCTCGCGCTGGAGGTTGAGGTCGATCGTGGTGTAGACCTTCAGCCCGCCCTTGCGCACGGTGGTGACGCCGTAGCGCTCGATCAGCTGCTCCTTGACGTAGTCGAAGAAGTAGTTCTCCCGCTTGGCCGAGTAGTAGGTGTTCTGGCGCACTCCGAGCCCCTGGCGCTTGGCGTCGGAGGCCTGCTGCTGGGTGATCATGTGCAGCGAGGCCATCTTGCTCAGAACGTTGTTGCGCCGCTTGATCGCGACGCGTGGGTCACGGAAGGGGTTGTAGAGGGAAGGCGCCTGGGGAAGGCCGGCGAGCGTGGCCGACTCGACGAGGTTGAGCTGGCTGACCGGCTTGTTGAAGAAGACGCGGGACGCGGCCTGGACGCCGACCGCCGTCGATCCGCCCACGGTTCCGTAGGAGACGTTGTTGAGGTAGTTGGTGAGGATCCAGGTCTTGTTGTGCTCGCGCTCGAGCTCCTCGGCCAGCTTGGCCTCGCGGATCTTGCGCTGGAAGTTGCGGTTGCGGTCGCCCGTGTACAGGTTGCGCACGAGCTGCATCGTGATCGTGGAGCCGCCCTGCACGGTCGAGCCCGACTCGAGGTTCTTGAGGCCCGCGCGCAGGATGCCCTCGTAGTCGACGCCCCTGTGCTGGTAGAAGCGCTGGTCCTCGATCGCGACCGTTGCCTGTCTGAGCACGGTGGGGATGGCGGAGTACTGGACCGGCGTGCGCAGCTCGTCCGAGGTGATGAAGCCGAGGCGCTTGCCGTCGGCGGCGTACACCACCGAGGTCTGGCCGTGGTCGATCGGCTTGAGCGAGTCGATCGACGGCGCCGAGGCGGCCACGCCGATGATGTAGCCGACCACGCCGAGGACGCCCAGGAACCCGGCGACGATTCCGACGCTGAGGGCGATCAGAAAGCCCTTGCGGAACCCACCGTTGCGCTGCTTGCGGCGCTTCTGTCGCTGTCGGCGGCTCATGCGCAGTCCAATAAGGAGAGGGCGACCGCGGTGGATGCGCGGTCGCGAGGACAGGAGATTCTAGCCGGACTCGGGGCGCGGTTCGGCACTTGCACGATCCCGCTCGCGTCGTGGGATGGGAAGATCGCAGTCGGACATGGAGCGCCCGCGCACACCCGCCTCCGAGCCTCCCGCCCCGGGGCCGCGGGCCGCACCGACGCAGCGCGTGATCGCGGCGGTGCCCGCCGAGTGGCGGGCCGCGCTCGCGTCCGGATGGCGCGCGCTGTGGTGGAGCCGGCTCGTGGTGTGGACCGGCGGCCTCGTGGGCCTGGCGACCATCGGCCGGTCGGGCCGCTGGCGCGACTTCGACCCGGGCGCGGTGACGGCGCCGTTCGGCGGCGCGGCGGACTGGGTCGTGGCGCCCGCCGCCCGCTGGGACGCCGTCTGGTACCTGGCGATCGCCCACGACGGCTATCGCGAGTCCGGACGGGCAGCGTTCTTCCCCCTGTACCCGTTGCTCGTGGCGGTGCTCCAGCCGCTGACCGGCTCGCCGGTCCTGGCCGGGATCGCGCTCTCGCTGGCCGCGCTGCTGGTCGCGCTGACGGTCCTGCACCGCCTCGCCGTGCTGGAGATCGGCGCCGAAGCGGCGGGCACGGCCGTGGTCCTGCTCGCCGTCTTCCCCGCGGCCTACTGCTTCTCGGCGGTCTACAGCGAGTCGCTGTTCCTGGCGTTGTCGGTGGGTGCGATCTACGCCGCGCGCGTCGACCGCTGGGCCTGGGCCGGCGTCCTCGGGATGCTGGCCGCCGGCTCGCGCAGCGCCGGGGTCGTGCTGGTCGTCCCGCTCAGCCTGCTCTACCTCTACGGCCCGCGCGGTCCGGCGGGCACGCGCCCGCGCGCCCGCTCCTGGCGCCCGCGCTTCCCCGTGCGGGCCGACGCGTTGTGGATCGGCCTGGTCCCGCTCGGCCTGGGCGCGTTCGTCGGCTACCTCGCGCTCGCGGGGGCCGACCCGGCGGCGCCGTTCACCGCCCAGGCGGAGTGGATGCGGGTGTTCGCGGGGCCGTTCGTCGGCGTGTGGGACGGCACGGTCGCCGCGTTCGACGGCGCACGCCAGCTGCTGTCTGGGTCACGGGCGCCCGTGTACTTCACCATCGCCGCGGGCGACCCGTTCGTGATCGCCGCCCAGAACCTGATCCTGTTCGGCTTCATGGTGCTGGGCCTGGTCGGAACCGTGGGGGCGTTGCGGCGCCTGCCCGTGGCCTACGGTGGGTACATGGTGGCGGCGATCGCGCTGCCGCTGTCCTACCCGGTCGCGCCCCAGCCGCTGATGTCGTTCCCGCGCTTTCTGGCCGTGCTCTTCCCGCTGCACCTGTGGCTCGCGCTGTTCGTGCGCCGCCGGGGGTGGCGACGGCCCGTGATCGCGGCCTCGGCCGTGATGCTGGCGATCGCCTCCGCCCAGTTCGCCGCCTGGGAGTGGGTTGCCTAGCCGGTCGTCCGCCGGGCCTCCGCGCCACGTGCGCGCGGTGCTCCTCGACGCCCTCGGCACGCTGGTCGAGCTGGAG
>JAWVFS010000147.1:0-6292 GCA_033855795.1 Solirubrobacteraceae bacterium
TCGCCGCCGATGCGGGCCAGCACGTCCTCGGTGCGGGCGATGTCGCCGAGCCGCTCGGCGACATCGGCGAGCACGCGGTCACCCGCCTCGTGGCCGGCGGTGTCGTTGACGTGCTTGAAGTTGTCGACGTCGACCACAGCGAGTGACAGCGGGCGCCCGTAGCGCTGGGCGCGGCGGACCTCGATCCGCAGGCGCTCGTGGAAGGTGCGGTGGTTGGCCAGGCCCGTGAGCGGGTCGCTCGACGCCTGGCGAGCGAGCACGGCACGGTCCTCGGTGTTGGCGATCGCCGTGCCGAGCAGGTCGGCGAAGGCGGACAGGCGCTCGTCGGCGTCGTCGGCGAGCGTGTGCCGCACCGTCTTGACCGCCGCGAGCAGCCCCCAGAGGGCACCGTTCACCCACACCGGCGCGAGCACGCCGGCGCGGTAGCCCATGGCGTAGGACCGGGAGTTGGGGTCGTACTCGTCGGCACGCACGGCCTCGCCGGTGCGGCGCACCTGCTCGACGTCGCCGCGCACCGGGAAGCGCGTCCCCGGGTCGTAGCGCACGCTGCCGTCGCTCCACGAGCCCGCGACGACACACTCGTCGTCGGACACGTACTGCACGACGCCGGACGCCGCGGCGTCGAGCAGGCGCGCGGCCTCCAGGGCGACGAGCCCGTAGACCTCCTCGCGCGGGCGCGCCCGCGCGACGGCGGTGGCGACGCGCTGCAGCGCGCCCTGCTCGGCCGCGAGCTTGTCGGCGCGCTCGCGCTGATCGACCAGCCGCCGCTTGCCGGCGAGAATGACGTAGCCGAGGACGAAGTAGGTGGGGATGACGACGAGCACCTCGCCGTAGAAGGAGAACTGCGCGGCGTCGTGGTCGTAGAGGAACGGCAGGCAGAGGACGACGCCGCACCCGAGGAAGTACACGATCGCCTCACGCAGGGGGTAGAAGTAGGCCGCGTAGACGACGATGAAGAAGAGATAGAAGCGCGCCGGCGACTGCTCGCCGCCGGTCATCGTCATCAGCACACTGGCGATCGCGAAGCCACAGGCGGTTGAGAGGTGGGTGACCCAGGGCCTCGCCGTCTGCCAGGGGACGACGGTGAGCGCGGCGATGCCCCAGATCGCGCCGACGGCGGCGACGGCGAGGATGCCGAGCGTGTACCGCGGGGCCGCCCCCGGGAGCAGCGTCATGATCACCGCCGAGACCGCACCGGTGAGGTAGAGCAGGCCGGTCATGCGGCCCGCGAGCTGGCGCTCTTCGGGAGTGCGCAGGCCGCTCAGGCCGCGGGTGCGCTCGGACATCGCGGCCCGAAGGCCGCTCACCCACGACGTGGATGCGTTCGAACGCGTCAACATCCCCTCCTTCCGCATATCGGCGCCTCGCGCGCGCGCCTGTAGGCCTGGTGCGCGGCTTTTGGGCGCGCGTTAGGGTCGGAACCTCCCAAAAACACGACGGAAAGGAGCAAACATGGCGATCGGTCTACGGCTGAAGTTCGAGGGAGGAACGCAGGAGCAGTACGAGGCGGTCCACGGACACATGAACGTCGAGGGTGATCCACCGGAGGGACTGATCTTCCACATGGCCGGCCCGATCGACGAGGGCTGGGGCGTCATCGACTGCTGGGAGTCCCGCCACCACTTCGACACGTTCTTCCAGAACCGGCTCGGCCCGGCGGTCGCCGAGCTTGGCGACAGGGCGCCCGCGAATCAGCCGGACCTCAAGGAGTTCGAGGTTTTCAACTTCTTCAAGCCGTAAGGCGCTCGAGCAGGCGGTCGACGAGCTCGGCCTGCGCGGGCACGAGCCGCGCGCGCGCCTCGGCCGGTGCGAACCATCCGGCACGGTCGACCTCGGGGAATTCCTGGGTCTTGCCGGACCGCGGGGGCCACTCCATCGCGAACGTGTTGCTGGTGATGGCCGAGGCGTCGAGATCACCTTCGAGGGCGTAGGCGGTGACGACCTTGCCGCTGCGCTGCCTGACCTCACCGAGTTCGAGCAGCGCGTCCGCATCGTCGGGCGGCGCGGTGCCGAGCTCCTCCTCGAACTCCCGGAGCGCGGCGGCGCGCGGATCCTCGTCGTTCCGGTACTCCCCCTTGGGGATCGACCACGCGCCCTCCTCCTTCCGCGCCCAGAACGGGCCGCCGGGGTGGACGAGCAGCACCTCGGGCTCCCGGCCCGCGAGCCGGTAGAGGAGGATGCCCGCGCTGCGTCGCGCCATCGTGAGGTCCCGGTCGTCAGCTACGACGATTGCGGCCCACGACCCCCCGGGCCGTGTCGAGCGGACGGGCCAGTGCGCGTCCGAGCCGATTCACGACCGAGGTGCGGACCGCCCCCAGCTGGGCTTCGGCCGCCCGCCGCTGCGCCACCGCGCGAGCGAGTTGGGCGGACAGGCGTGTGCGCTCGGCGGTCAGTTCACCGTTCAGGAACCCGGGCGGCAGCGCTCCACCCAGCAATCCGGCGTCCGCCGGGGGCTCGACGGTCACACGGGCGCGTGCCTCGCACCCGAACCAGCGGACGTGCTCGTGGACGAGGTCGAACTCGAGCACGTATTCGTCGGCCTCCTTCGGCGTCTCCACCGCGACCGTCAGGAGGGTCTCGCGGCCGGGCCGCACGGTCTCGCTGAGCAGGACTCGTCGGTCGAGCACCGCCTCCCCGGTGTCCGGCCGAATCCACCGGTAGCCCAGCCGAATGAGTGGCTCGACGTCTGCGCCCCACGGCCACGCCGTCGATCCCTCGTTGCGGATCGTGACGACAACGGGGTGAGAGGCATCGGAGGTCAGAAACGCGGGTGGCTCGCGCAGCCGAAGGGTCGCGCGATAGTCCTCGGCGGGCACCGTCGCGCTCTGCGTGAAGGCTGCGATCTCTCGGGAGGCGGCGTGCTCGACCCCGGCCCGCGGACGCGTCCGCTCCGGCGGGGGGTTCGGAGAGACCAGCGCGT
Source organism: Solirubrobacteraceae bacterium (assembly GCA_033855795.1). GTDB lineage: Bacteria > Actinomycetota > Thermoleophilia > Solirubrobacterales > Solirubrobacteraceae > JALYZC01. The sequence goes on from JAWVFS010000147.1 coordinate 2,921, forward strand.
CGACGAGTGCGATGTCCTGTCGCGGTACCGGCACGGTCTCCAGGTCCTCGAAGGCCTCGGGAAGGTACAGCGCGTTCGCCGACAGGCCGCGGTACTCGACGCCCGGACGGTAGGTCTCGTAGGCGATCGCCTTCGCGCGACGCGCCGCCTCCGACTGGACGACGAGGTCCGCGTGGTAGAAGGCGAGAGCGACGTGGCGGATCTCCGCGGTCGCGTGTGGCGTCGTATGGACCGGCCCCTCGAAACGCCATGCGCCCGGAACGTTGCGGATGAGCCGCTCGAGCGACTCGACGCCCCAGGGCGCCGTCCCGATATAGCGGTCGGAGCTCGGGTACACCCAGCGGCGCATGAGCCCGTACCCCAGGGGCCGCCGCTCCGCCATCAGCTCGGGCAGCACCTGAAGCAGCGCGGCGGACGGGACCTCGTCGTCGTCGAGCTGCAGGATCCAGTCCCCGGTGCAGAGGCCGCGGATCCAACCGATGAGCTGTGAGGGCGGTCCGTCGAGCTCGTAGCTGAGCCGGCGGTCGGCGATGTCCCCGCACGCCTCGAGCGCGCCCGGGTCGCCGTTCCGGTCGACGGCGAGCACGATCTCATCCACGTGGGGACGCACCAGCTCGAGTAGCGCCCGCAGGCGCGCGGCCGATCCCCCCGACGTGACCGCGAAGGAGAGCGTCGGCCGGCGAAGCGACCGGGCCATGGACATCAGCCGGATCGCCCGTTGTCGCGGCCGTTGCGACGCGCGACCCAGGCGCCTACGCGGTACCGGCGCAGGCGGGTGAGCGCTCCCGTCGTGTCCTCGGCCGCCCGTGCGCGTGACCGTTCCCGGGCCACTTGTTGGCGCATGCCCGCCAGCTCGGCGGCCGCGGCCGACCGAGAGGAGCGGGGCGGAGCCTCATGGACCGCGACCCGGTGGGTCGCTCCGCCGAAGGTGTGTCCGGCCCGTTCGACGTGAACGTCGAGCTCCCACTCTCCGGGATCCGCCGGCGTGTGGACATCGACGGGGACGCGGCTGGTCTCGCCCGGCCAGACGGCCTCGGTCAGCATCTCCCAGCCGCGGTACGGGCGCCGCTCGCCGGAGGGATCGCGCCAGCCGTACTGCACACGGACGGGAGCCCGCCCGGGCTCCGCCGGCGGGACACGACCCTCCAGGGGCTCGGAACGGGGAGCCCAGAGCCACGGCTCCGTGCCCGTATTGGTGACCGTGACGAACATGTGGCGGATCCGTGCGACGCCGACGCTGGCCGGCGCGTCCTCGATCGCCACCGCCGCGGCGAAGCCGTCGATCGCGGGAAGGCGGCGCACGTTGAGCAGGTCGATCTCCGCGAACGACGCGTCCTGCACCGGGCCGCCCGCGGCCGGCCCCGGGGGCGCCGTCGAACCCTCGATCACGGCACGGATCGCGGTGGCGTCTCCGGCCGGCACGGATGCCGACTCGAGCCGGCCGGCCTCCTCCGGAACGTACATCTCGTTGACGCCCGTCCCGGCAAGCGCCACGCCCGGCCACTCGCTCTCGTAGCGCACGCGCTTGCTCTGGCGGGCGGCGGTCGAGGTGAAGAGGAGGTCGCAGTGATAGAGCGGCACGTCGACAAAGCGCTGCTCGCCCTCGATCGCGCCCACCGTGTGGACCGCTCCGTCGAAGGTCCACGCGCCCGGCAGGTTGCGGACCAGTCGCCCCTCCTGGTAATCGACGCTCCAAGGCCGGCTCGCGATGTACCGGTCGGGCGCCGGGTACACCCATTGCCGCCGCAGGTGAAACGCGAGGGGATGGGGATCGGCGGCGAGCGCGGGGAGGGCGGCCAGCAGGGCGTCGCTCGGCACCTCATCGTCGTCCAGCCGCAGGATCCAGTCCCCGGCGCACTGGTGCTGAATCCAGCCGATCAGCCGGGCCGGGGAGTCGCGCAGCTCGAAGGTCAGGCGCCGGTCGGCGAGATCGGCGCAGGACTCGAGCGCGCCGGTATCCGCGCTGCGGTCGACTGCCAGAACGATCTCGTCGACATGTGGCCGCACCCGTTCCAGCAGCGCGCGGACTCGCGGCGCCGGGCCGTTTGACGTCACGGCGAGCGATACGGTCTTCCGGCTTCGCATGCCGACGATGCTACGCGGCCGTACCGGGTACGGGCGCCTCGCTGCCGGCCGGAGCCCGCCGGCGCAGGCGGTCGCCCAGGGCCTGCAGGGCGAGAGCGGCGCCGCCGGCGAGCGGCGCATAGGCCGAAAGCGTGTAGCGCCCGTCGTAGAGCAGCGAGGCGACCGGGATGACGAGCAGGACGACCCCGACTGCGACGAGGAGCGCGGCGGCGCGCCGGGCCGTGCCCCGCGCGAGGAACGGCGCGCACCCCGCGAGCAGCACCAGGGCCAGCAGCCCGCCGCCCGGGATCTCCGCCGCCTTCGCGTAGTCGATCAGCCCATCGACGTCGCGCCGGACGAAGCCGTTGGTCGACCAGTAGGCGGCCACGAGAGGCTGGGCCTGTGCCTCGTGCGGGCCGCGACCGTACTCGATGACCGCATCGGGGCCGCCGCCGTCTCCCCGGCGGTAGAAGGCGCTGGGGTCGAGGTAGCGGTAGAGGTCGCGTCCGACCGCCTCGAGGTAGTCGAGGGGTTGATGGAGGATCGCCGCCCGGCTGAACGAGTCCAGCTTGTCGGCGCCGTGTGGCATGCCGCCGAACACCCGCGTCGCGGGCGAGGCCTTCTCCCATTCGTAGAAGATGCCGCCGGGCCGGTTCGCCGGCGGCGTGGTCTCGCAGAGGACCCGGGTGCCGGGCGGCGGGTGAAATCGCGAGCAGTCCGCAAACCCGGCGGCGCGGGAGTACAGGTTGTAGCCGTCGGCCTGGGTGAGCCCCAGGACGCCGGTGGCCGACCACTGCGCGAGGAGGTAGACCGCGACCACGCCGGCCGCCACGCCGCCGCTCATCGCGGCTCTTGCGACGCGGTTGCGCAGTTCTCCTCGCTCCAGCAGCGCCCAGAGCGCGAGCACCGGGACGAGGAAGGCGCCGAGCGTGCGAATGGTCGCCGACATCCCGATGAGCACCCCGGATGCCGCCAGCCACGGCGATGCTCGGGCGTCCGCACCCGCCCGCACTGCCGCGTACAGCGCGGCCACCACGAGGAACTCGAAGATGGTGTCGGACATCAGCGAGTGCTCGAGGAAGATCTGGAGGCCGTCGAAGAGCACGACCGCCGCGGCGAGGAGCGCCAGAAACGTCGACACACCGACCCGTCGGAGCAGGCCGTAGAGCAGCGCCGCCGTCGCGAGGCCAACCAGATGCTGAAGCACGATCGTGTAGGTCAGGTGGGGCGCGACCGCGTGCACCAGGCGAAGGAACACCGGGTAGCCGGCGGGGCGAACCGGGCTGTGGAACAGGTCGTGAGCGGCCG
>JAWVFS010000148.1:0-3194 GCA_033855795.1 Solirubrobacteraceae bacterium
AGACGTGCCCGGGCCGGATCACGACCGACGGCAGCCCGGATTCACGCAGCAGGAGCTCGACCTCCTGCTTCGAGCGCCCGTACGGGGACTCCACGGGCAGTTCGGAGTCCTCGGTGAGCACCTCGCCACCGGCCTCCCCGGTGACCACGGTCGAGGCGAACACGAATTTCGGCGAATCCACGGTGCCGCACGCCTCGACCAGCCGCGCGGTCCCGTGCACGTTGACCTCTCGAATCTTCGCCTCGTCGCGCTGCGAGGCGATCTCCGCCGCCAGGTGCACCACCGCCTCCGGTCGGGCGGCCGCCAGCGCGGTGCGCAGGCCTTCGCCGTCGGTGAGGTTGCCCTTGAGCTCCTCCACGTCCTCGTGAACCGAGCCGGGGCGGCGCGCGAGCGCGGAGACGGTGTGCCCGCGCTCCAGGAGGCCGGTGCAGACCGCGGCGCCGAGGAAGCCGCTGGCCCCGGTGACGAGCACTTTCACGCCGGCGAGCCTACTCCTTCGAGGGGGTGGTTGAGGGCCGTTTCCGGGGTATCCTCGCGGCGATGACCTCCACCGTGGAGCTCCCGCGCACGAGGGGACCGGGCACGGGTCGCGACGACAACTGGCGCGTGATCGTGCGCAACGACAGTCACAACACATTCGACCACGTCGCGCGTACGCTCGCTCAGTTCATCCCCGGCGTGACGCTCGACGGCGGCTACTCGTTCGCCGATCGCATCCACAATCGCGGTCAGGCGCTGGTGTGGGGCGGCCCGCTCGAGCAGGCCGAGCTGTACTGGGAGCAGCTGAATGACGCGGGGTTGACCATGGCCCCGCTCGAGCAGGGCTAGATCCAGTCCTAGCCCCCGACGCTGCGGCGGTCGAACCACTCGCCGAACGTGCCCAGGGCGGTTGCCGTCGCCACGCCGGCCCGCCCGATCGGGCTCGTATCGGCGGGGGCGATCGCCCGCGCCGGGTCTTCGCCCATGGCCACGGCGCCCCGGCGCACGGCGTCCACCGCCGTCGAGAGCCGCCGCTCCCAGGCCTCGCACCATGCGGCCAGCCCGGCGTCGCCGTTGGCGCGCGCCAGCGCCCCCAGGTAGGCCAGCAGTGTCGTGACGTGCTGGCCGTCGAGGACGGCCAGGCGCGCCGCCTGGTTGCGCTCCAGGGCACGATCGGCCACGGCGCTGCGCGCGCCCGCCAGGCTCGTGCCCACGCCGCGGGCCGCCGGCCCGCCGAACAACCCATAGCTCGCCGTGCGCTCGCCGAGGTCCGTCAGGAGCTCCTGCGCCAGGTCGGCGCCGGTGGCCATCGCCTCGGCGGGCGGCCCCGGCCCGAGCCGCGAGCTCAGCGACCGCCAGTGCTCCGCGAGCTGGCGGGTGAAGGCGTAGCACTCGCGCAGCGCACGGTTCTGCGCCGGCCGCAATCCCGGCGTGGGCTCGGTCACTCGGCGTTGACGGCCACGGCCTCGGGCTCGAGCGCGCCGCGGACCGTCCGGTCGTACCACTCGTACACGATCGGGACCTGGTACCAGCTCGCGTACTCGGAGCGGAAGGCCGCGAACTCGGGACCGTACCAGTACCGCTCGAAGTCGATCTTGCGCTCGAAGGTGGCGCTCTGCCGGAACCGGTAGCGGTCCTCGCGCGACCGGAGCACCTCGAACTCGGTCGCGCCGTACCGCAGGGCGACCGGCGCGATCTCGTTCACGACCGCCTCGAGGCGGTCGCCGCGGAACACCGTGGCGTACCACGGGATGACGGCAACGCCTGCGCCCGCCGCCATCAGACCCCGACCTCCGCGTAGATCGCGCCCTCCCCGTCTGCGGTCTTGCCGAGGCCCTCCTTCTCGGCGCCGACGAGGATCGCGATCTTGCCGAGATGCTTGTTATCGCGCATGAGCTGGTGTGCCTCGCCGACGCCGTCGAACGGCATCGTGCGCCACAGCACCGGGCGGATGTGGCCCTGCTCGATCAGCTCGTTGGCCTTCTTGGCCTCCCACGCGTTGGCGAAGTGCGAGCCCAGGATCTCCTTCTGGCGCATCCACAGGTAGCGCACGTCGAAGTCGAGGTTGTAGCCCGTCGTGCCGGCGCAGATGACGACCTTGCCGAAGGGCTTGACCGTCAGCACCGAGGTGGGGAAGGTCGCCTGGCCGACGTGCTCGAACACGATGTCGGGCGGCTCGCCGAGGATCTCGGCCACGCGCTTGGAGAAGCGCCGCGACTCCTTGAAGCGCGCCTTCTCCTCCTCGGGCGACTCGCCGCCCTTGCGCATCATGCCGGCGAACTCGTTGCGGTCGATGTAGTCCACGGCGCCGAGCTGTTTGACCAACTCGCCCTTCTCCGCCGAGGAGACGACGCCGACGGACTGCGCGCCGGCCATCGCGCACAGCTGCGTCGCGAACACGCCGAGGCCGCCGGCCGCGCCCCACACCAGCACCCGGTGGCCGGCCTGGAGCTGGCAGCGGTCGATCAGCATGCGGTAGGCCGTGAAGTAGACGAGGCCGTAGGTGGCGGACTCCTCCCACGTCAGGTTCTGCGGCTTGTGCAGGAGCTGCTGAGCCTGGACCTTCGTGAACTGGGCGAACGAGCCCCACGTCGTCTCGTAGCCCCAGATCCTCTGCGAGGGGGCGGCGAGCGGGTCGAGCCCGTGCACCTCGGGGTCCTCGTAGGAAGCCTGGTTGCAGTGGATGACGACCTCGTCGCCGGGTTTCCACTTGGTGACGCCGGCGCCCACCTTCCACACCACTCCGGAGGCGTCCGAGCCGCCGATGTGGTGGCCGCCCGACTCGTGGTCGCCGTAGCCGAAGACCGACACCGGCTCGCCGAGCGCGGCCCACACGTTGTTGTAGTTCACGCCGGCCGCCATCACGCGCACGATGACCTCGAACGCGCCCGGCTCGGGCACCTCGATCTCCTCGACCTGGAAGGCGTCCCGGGGCTCCCCGAGGCGATCCTCGCGGATCACCCAGGCGGCCATCGTCTCGGGCAGTTCGCCCGGCTCGGTGGAGACCTCTGAAACTCGGCTGGAGTCAACGGCCACGAATCGATCCTCTCGTGTCGGAAGCGCGCCGGATGCTACCGACGCGGCAGATGATCGGTTCCATGGCCGCGTGTGCGTGGGGGCGTGGAACCGATCATCTCTAGCTCGAGAGGAAGCCGCTGCGGCGGAACCAGATCATCAACGCCACCACCGACAGGAGCAGGCCGCCGACCCCGAAC